>JBOFTL010000249.1:0-5022 GCA_051652045.1 Microcoleus sp.
ATATTGGGCTTATAAACTAGCATCAGAATACGTAGAACGTTATAACCCACGATGCGGTTCGGGGATAATTGCTGAATCCGTACCTTTTTTGCTGGAAGTAGCAGAATTTTGGTGCGAGTATTATTTCGAGAAAAGTTTGAGTGAAAAATTTCCCGATCGAACTTAAAAACAGCAAATTCGTCATTTCATAACTCGATAGTAATTTGTTCATCAGCCATAAACTGATGCGTTTAACATTACTCAAGATTGCCAAGTCTGACTAATTCGATCGCCCTGAATTTAAACTGTACCAACTTTTCAAAATCGTGCAATAGTCGTTCGCGATCGAATTTAATTCCCTGGCACAGCAGAATTAGTATTGTAGCAATCTTTTGGAGAAATGGTATAAATTAGCCTTTGAGAGAGATGACTTTGCCAGAGCCAAAATACACGCGCTCGCGTGAATTTGTGCGGGAGTCTGGGGCAGGATAAATCGGAGGCTTGTTGCGCTATATGCTAGAGCTACGTTATGCGATCGCACAAACATAAGTAGCATAATTGAAAGTATCGCTCAAAAGATGAGACAATCGCTATGTACGGAACAGTTACAAAACCATTGACCTTTGAAGAGTTTCTCGCCTGGGATGACGCCTCCGGCAGAGACTTTGAGTTACTTGATGGAGTTCCCGTGCCACTATCCGAACCAAATGCAAATCATGAGGATTTAATACAGCGATTTTGTACTTGCCTCGACGCTCACTGCTTTGAGGCAGAGCTTCCTTATGTCCCCAGACAGTCTAAACAAATTCGGCTCAAAACCGAACCAGGGGAAAAAGAAAAAAGTCGCAAAGCAGATATCGTAATTTTTGCTGCATTAGAGTGGCAGCGAATGAAAGGGAATTCTAGCTCTGCTGCTGCTTACGTTCCCCCGCCAGGAGTCATTGAGGTAGTTAGTACAAATTGGAAAGATGACTATCTGACCAAACTTGCTGAATACGAAGATTTGGGAGTTTCAGAATATATAATCGTAGACTACGCAGCTTATGGCGGAATTCGTTTTATCGGTTCGCCGAAACAGCCAACGATTACTATTTATCAATTGGAGAACGGTGAATATCTGCCAGCTAAGATTTTTAGAGGGCTCGATCGAATTGAGTCCCGATTGTTTCCCAACTTAACTATTACAGCAGAACAGATTTTTGCAATGAGCCGATGAGCGGATGCAACCGACAGAAAAATAACCTATTCATGTTTATTTTGCAGATAAGAATGGCTCAAAGATGATTGCTCTATTGGGGTTGAGTGTAAACCAGCCTGGAGGTTCAGAGTTATTGGCTTGTTCAATTGATTCTAGGGCTACTGAAAGCCCCGCCCTTCAAGGGCTGGGGTAGTTTACAGATTGAATGATTGACTGTGCCTGAATGGGAGTATGTTATTTTGTGCTATAAAAGTGCTACTCTATCAACTTACCCCACGTCGATCGGAATGCCAAAGTTTTTTAGTATGCCTTTAAGGCACTCAAGCAGCATACCCCGGTCAGCCAGCGAGAGCCAGCAGCGAACTCCTGCCACCGCACTCGCTCCTCAAAGGGCGAAAAATTGTGCGGATTCATCGCACAACAATTCCAAACCAAAAAGCCAATGGCAACCAAGAACGTTAGAATAGTTGGCTACTTGCCGCCAGACCAACACCAAAAGTTGCGCGACTACATGGCAGAACAATCTCTAACTGAAAGCGCAGCACTCATCAAGATCGTCAAGCAATTCTTTGAAGCCGCCCCAGCGCTTTCGACCGAAGCAGTAGCTTCCGAAACGAGGGAAAATTTCGCCCGATTGCGAGTAGAAATTGCCGAGCTGCGAGGGCGAGTTGCAGCCTTAGAAACAGCAGGAACGCAACGCCAATTCTATAAAAGTTCCCCCAAAAACTTTTCAGCAGGGCAGCCTGCAATGAAACTGCAACCCCTGAAAGCTTCTGACTTGGCGAAACGGTTGGGAGTGAGTCCCGAAGCGATTGAAAATGCTGCCGACCAAGGTAGTGCTTCCTTTCTGGAATGGAGCAAGCGGCGAGATCCGACTTCTCGGGCGTGGCAGAAGCAGGGCAACCTTTTCCATCCGAAGCAAGATTGAGGTTCGCTTTACTGCCTAGTTTAAACAGACGGGAATCCCCACACTATACCGCCTCGGTTAGTGTGGGATGAGGAGACGAACAAACTCTTGATTCAATAAATTGTTAATCAACTTGCAAGGCGAGCGTGATACAATAACACTCACCTTGCATAGTGTTGCATCGTAATGCAATGAAAGTAACGTACAAGTTTCGATAAAAACGCTACCGATGAAGGAATGATATCGGCAATATCATCAGGATCGAGAGAATAAATCTTTGCTAAAACTTCTACAAGTAACGATCGAGAATAATAAACTTATGCCTTACAGTAAATTCACTCTCAGCAAAGCCGTAGAAGATTTCCATCTCACGATCGTTGAAGGGGAGCGTTTCTTACCAGAAATCTCTCCAGTCACTCCCAGTCTTTTACTGCAGGACACTCTTAAAGAAACGATTCCCTGGGCGATCGCGGTGAGCAGCGAAAAAGCTCGTTCTGAGGGCATCATCAATCCCCTATTATTGGAAGTAAAACGCCAGCTTCAAGGACAGATTAGCGTTTTCTCGGGCGAAGAATTCAATGTAGAACCGGAGGCCGAACTCACGGGCTATGTTGACTTTCTATTGAGTCGTTCCCCAGAGCAATTGTTTATCAAAGCTCCTGCGGTGATCTTGGTGGAAGCCAAGAAAGAAGACCTTAAACCGGCTCTAGGACAATGCCTTGCAGAAATGGTGGCAGCTCAACGCTTTAACCAACAAAAGCAGCAGCCGATATCGACGATTTACGGAACGGTTACTAGCGGTACGGTTTGGCGGTTTCTTAAATTAGAGGAGCAGTGCGCGTCTGTTGACCTTACAGATTATCCGCTGCCTCCGGTGGAGCAAATTTTAGGTTTTCTTGTTTGGATGATGCAAGAAAGTTGAGCTGTTGTTTAAACTGAAATATTAGCCTTACAGATTATCCGTTGCCTCCGATAGAGCAAATTTTGGGATTTCTCATTTGGACGATGCAGCAATGTTGAGCTGTTATAAAATTGAATAATAAATATCGAGCGCGCTATATGAATCGAGTGCCGATCGCGGTACGATAAAAAGATGAGCTACCCTTAGTATTATGCCAAAACCTAACAGGTATCCTGACAATTGGCGAGAAATTGCATTTGCTGTGAAAGAAAAGGCTCTGTGGCGCTGCGCTAAGTGCAACCAGCAATGCCTGCAACCGGGCAAGAAAAGCGGCTTAAGCAAATCCGATCGCCTAAAATTAACTTTAACAGTCCACCACCGCAACCGAATACCGGAAGACAACCGCCCGGAAAACTTAATTGCCCTTTGTACTGCCTGCCATCTTTCCTATCACAATCGCGGTCAATCAAATGTCTCGCCAGGACAATTGTCACTGTTTCCAGATGATGCGATGAATTGGGAGCTTAAAGAAGAACCGACTGCTTGATGGATAATACCGAAGGTCAAAAAGATTATGAATTTGTAATATTACTACATTCTGTCGTTGCAAACAAAGTGAAGCAATCTTAAAGCCTAGTTGCACCATTACAATGCGTAATTCCTGTAGAAGTTGTTTAATGATTTAAGAAAAAAATGCCATGATTGAATTAAATAAAATCCAATCCATTGCCGAATCTTATGCTCCACAAGAGCTATTTGCTGCTTTAGTTTGGCAGCGCCAATTCAATCAATTTAATGGTGAAGAAGTCATTACAGACCTTGCTAACCACCCTGCTTTATGGGCAAGCTTCATTTTCTCAAAGCCCATTTTTGCACCCGACGATAAAGGTTTAAGCTTTCATGGCGTAATCGATACGCTGTTAGCAATGGCAAATTATCGCCCCATGCCAGAAACTAGCATTATCCATTTTATTCCCTACCCAGCCGACACACTTTACTTAGTGACAGAAAACCGAGATACAACCGTGTCTCAGCTTGTAGATTTCGGTAAAAAGTGGCGGGCTGACTCAGTTGAAGTGTGCGATGGCAAAAATGAGGAGTACGGCTGGCAACTCAAACGTCGGTTAATAGCTAGACTAGAAGGATCGCTTTGGGGTGACAATCCCCAAAAATCTCAGGATGCAGTCGTTATTTCCTACTGGTGGGATTAACTTGGGCTAATGATACAGAAGAGTCCAATGATACTTTACAAAAAAACGAACGGACAGCGAAAAGCGAGTGAGACTTTAGTCCTTAGATGAAAGCGACACGAGGGAATGAGAGTACCCGTGTCTTTTTTGTTAAGAATTCATCAATCAATGTAACAAGCTACTCGCGATTGAAGCCAGCAGTATAAGTTCTCGATCGACTCCACCTGCTGACGATCGAAGCCACAGGGCGATCGCAGCTAAAATGCCAATAATAAAAATGACAACCAGCAACTCAATTAAAGTGAATCCAGCAAAAGTGTTCACGGGATATCTAACTTCTTTTTATAGATAGGAGTGCTTGGGGGCTCATAAAACGGTTTTTTCGCTGATATTAAAGACTCCCAGCCAATATTTTTGTAAAACAACGCGGTTTCTGAGATCGGAGTGCGTAATTACCGGTTTAAAAAATACAGTAACAACTTGTAATTAACCACAACCAACATCCCCCTGTTTTCATGCAACTATCATCCAACTAAAATCACCAGACAACTCAATTAGTAGAATCTGAAAGTCTTTCCCAATTTTGGGGAATTTCCGCTAAATTCTGCCAGATGGCAGGCAGCCAATTCGCACAGTCACAGCCTTCAATACTTTGTAAATGATTTCGCGCTTGCCGCACCGACAAATACAAAGAATTACCGCTAGCATAATACCTCAAAAAGGATTTTAAAAACTCTTGGGCGGCGCGATCGGGCATAGGTTCCCGCATGACGATCGTTTGAGGTAAATACAAATCTGCTAGCTGTCTCGCAAGTCCCAAACCGTCGCAAGAATTGAAAATTGCTAG
>JBOFTL010000250.1:0-4767 GCA_051652045.1 Microcoleus sp.
CTTCACCAGTCATAGCGCGATCGCCGAGTTTAGTAAATACTTCTAGTTCGACGGCGGTTAGCAATACTTTGGAAGCCCAAAAGCCAAAGCCAACTTCGAGAATGCGGGAGGGATCTGGTGTATTGTTCATAAGTATGTAGCTGCTTTTAGAGGAACCTAGGTAAATTCAACTGCATATTTTATATAAAAAAAAACCAACAGTCAAATCTCTCGAAGAATTAGGACGCATCCAACTTTCAAAAAGTTTTTTATGCGCGAGTTTCTGTATTCTGAAATCTCACAAATTGAAAGGATTCCCAATATCCCGGACGGTCCAGATTTAGCAATTGCAGCCGGGAGAAATTTGTGCGAAAAAGTGCTTGAACCAATTCAAGATGCACTCGTTCGAATCAGCATCCTTTCTGCATTTTCGTGCTAGTGCTGTCAATAAAATAGGTGCTGAGAATCAAAATCAATATAGTTGCGCCAGTAATGAAGCAAATTATGCAGAACACATCTGGGATGTCAAAGACAAGGATGTCACCAGTCTATAAAGTCGTCCGGTTCTAACTCTGAAGATAACTCGGGAAAATCAGTCTCTGTTTCCCATGCGAAATCTGCCGATTCCCAAATCTCTAACTCATCGGAAAAATCAATTACTTCTCCATCAAAGATGTCGGCTAGAGTCTGAGCCGCATTAACGATTTCTTGCGCGTCGGCACGCAAGGCTGCGACTTGGCTCTCCGTGTAATTTTGAGGCTCGATCGCTCGTTTTGCCTGTTGCAATGGTTCGGGAACTGGTGGCACATTAGCGGCGGTATTTTGAGGTGCTGGAGAGTGTTTGCGATCGTCTCCTTCCCGCGCGGGCAAATCATCGGGATTTTGTACCTGTCGGTCGCCATTCCGGGTGTTTTCGGTAATGCGCCTGTTCAAAGTTGGCACATCTTGGGTGCGGTTACTATTAGTTGTAGCAGGATTTGTCAATCCCACTTTTACAGTTACTTTCTGGTTAAAAACTTGCAAAAAAGCAGCTTCAATATTAGCTACTTTGTCTTTGACCATATTGAGCAGCGGTTGAGAGGTAATCCTAACATAAGCAGCATTATTGCTAAAACTTACGAGATGTCCGTGCTGGCGAAGCAGTGATTGAGTACCGGGCGGCCGCACGCGGGAGAGTACCTGTCCCCACACTCGATCGAGATCGTTGTCGCTAGCTGAATTAGCAGGTAAATCATTAGTTTCTGCAGCGGGTACGGGTTCAGGTTGGGTATTAGGAACTGGCTGCGAATTGGGAGAGGAATTTTGCGAATTGGCTGCTGAAGATTTGTCGGTATGAGATGTCTGATTTTCCCCCTGATTAAGAGGAGGCACGATTGTAGAACTTCCTCCATGATCGACGGGATTTCTAATCGTAGAACTCCCCCCGCTGCTACCAGGGGGTGATTGAATTGTAGAACTCCCCCCACTACTACCAGGGGGTGATTGAATTGTAGAACTTCCCCCCTTACTAAGGGGGGGTTGGTGGGGGGGGTTAATTTGAGAAATTAAGGTCGATCGCAGCAATCCCAACAGAGTTACTTCCAGCCACAAACGGGGCTGAGTGGTATTTTTAATTTGCGCTTCGTGGGTTTGCAAGTGTTTCTGAGCTGCTAAAATTAATTCCAGCTCGCGATCGCGCGCAAAATTGCAAAGTTTTTCCCAAGTCTGGGCTGTCAAAGCTACTAAATCCGAGCGATCGGGTGCTGTTTTCGCTATCAATAAATCTCGATAAAAACTTGCCATATTTTGCAGCACGATTAGCGGTTCCCGACCGCGATCCATGATTTCTCTCGCTAGTTTGATGACAGATGTAGCCTCATCTTTCTCAATAAATTCTAACAGCGCCATCAAATCATTTTCCGGTACGGCACCGACTAAATCCCAAACCGTTTCCACGGTAATTTGACTGGGAAATAAACTCAATTGGTCGAGCATACTTTCGGCATCTCGCAGTCCGCCTTGGGCGATTTGAGCGACCATTTGTACTGCGTCGGGGGCAATATTAATATTTTCTAATTTGGCAATTTTGTGCAAGTGAGCAATCATCGATCCGAGAGGAATGCGGCGAAAATCGAATCTTTGACAGCGCGAGATAATCGTGGGTAAGACCCTTTGGGGGTCGGTGGTAGCGAGGACGAATACTACTCGATCGGGCGGTTCTTCTAAGGTTTTTAATAAAGCGTTAAATGCCTGGGTACTCAGCATATGAACTTCGTCGATTAAATAGACTTTATACCGGCATTGGGCTGGGGCAAATTGGGCCCGTTCGATCAAATCCCGAATGTTATCTACTCCCGTGTTGCTGGCGGCATCGATTTCGATGACATCTAGCGTCGTACCTCGGGCAATTTCTTGACAAACGTTGCATTTACCGCAGGGGGTTGCGGTGGGGGCATCAGTAGAAATACAGTTGAGAGATTTAGCAAAAATTCTAGCACTAGAAGTTTTACCGGTGCCTCGAGGACCGGTGAATAGATATGCTGGAGCTATACGATCTTGCAGGATAGCACTGGTAAGAGTTTGAGCGATCGGCTCTTGACCGACTAATTCGGCAAAGATTTGAGGGCGGTATTTGTGGTGTAAGGGTTCGTAAGTCACGATCGAGTAGGGGTTGGATTTACTACACTGTCAGCCGAGAGATGCTGTTCGATCGCACTGCGACTCGATTTTTAAAGCAAGTCTCTATTTGCGAGCTTGCGGACTCTACGTGTCAGTATCAACTAGCACCTTTAGAGCCTCCGCATAGCGAGATTTCGGCCATCCGTTGCCGTACTGAATGTGTTTCGGGATTGATTCCTGAGTTACCATTAATTTAGGTGCATTCACTCGTATTTTGTTGGAAATTGCGCTCGCAGAAAACACCATCTTTTTGACCGATATTGGTATAATCTATCATAGAGTATTCACCATTTGTTGTTTTTACTGCGAGCGATCGGTTCTGGAATTTTTTCGGGAATTTTGCGGAAACCGACAGGCAGTTCAAGATAAAGTATTAATTAGAGGGTGGTTCTTCTAATTGTAAAAATCTAGATTGAGAAAGGTGGTGGTCGGAAGATTTATAGTAGAAAATTTTCAATAGAGATCGAAATGCTGGTCGAAATATTTCGATCGAACCTCAAAACCACCTCTCTTTGGTGCCTCCTCATAAATATTAGTCAAATTTTACCCTTTAACATCCCATGTCAACCAAAATCATCCTTGTAGAACCAAGGTTGGCAGCAGCCTCTCCCAAACCCAAACAAGCTAAACCGGGAAATTTATCTCCAGACCAACTCTTTATGGGAGCGTCGGGACTACTGTTTTTATTGCTGGTCGGTTTAGCAGTATTTGCCAAATTCAAAATCGGCGATCTGAGCAAAAAACTCAAGTTTGAGGAATTTAGAAATCGAGAACTCCAGAAAAAATATAAAATGGCTCTGGAAACTATCTCGAAAATGGAAAAAAATCCCGACCTCATCCACTCGCGGGAATTTAATTTAGATTACCTGAGAATGAGGATGGCGGAGGAAGTCTTTCACTTTGCCATTGTGAATCAAATTAAGGTAAAAGTCAAAGACAAAATTAGTATAGCTCTTCGTCCGACTCAGGGTGCGGTGGGAGATAAAAATGGAACTGCTGGCACTGGCAGGCAAGTGGATTCGATGTTTGATATCGAATATGAAACTGGCGATCCAGCGGTAAAAATAGAGAAGCGGGTGCTGTTTCGGATTCAAATTAAACTGATGAAACTGCCTACTCAGGCAACGTCAGCGACGATCAATCAAATTATTGATTGTTTGGAAACCTACTTGAGTCCTTCAGATGATCATGATAGTTGGCAGCCGACAATTCAAGGGCGCATCGTTCACATTGAATGGGATCAAAAGGCTAAACCGACACCGATGTTAGTGCTAGAACAGTCAAACGAAGGGGTGAATGTTACCTTTAGGACTACGAGAACTCCTGCAGGAAGACCTGCGACTGCTAATGAAAGTCAACTTACGGGTATTAAGGCTGCAAAAGGTGCTAAAGGTACGGCTAAGAGTTCCAGCAAAACTGCTCTAAAAAGTCCTGCAAAAGCAGGGGCAAAACGTCCAGGCGGTCGTAAATAGTTGAGAGTTGAGAGTTGAGAGTTGGTAGGGGCGCTGCCCCCGTGCCCGCCCGCTTGAGTTGACAATTGAGAGTTGACAATTGATGGTTGATAGTTAACAATTGACAACTGATAGTCGATCGCTATTAGCTGATAGCTGAACTTCACGAGTTTATTGTGCGGAGACAGAGGCTGTTTTCGCATCCATCGGAGCGTCTTGGGCTAAATAGCCATCTTCCATGTGAATGATGCGATCGGCTATATCTAAAATCCGGTTGTCGTGGGTGACAAGCAAAATGGTACTGTGTTGTTCCTTGGCTAATTTTCGCATGATTTCCACTACATCTCTACCGGATTTGCTGTCTAATGCTGCTGTAGGTTCGTCAGCTAAAATTAATTTCGGTTGACTGACTAAAGCACGGGCGATCGCAACTCTTTGTTTCTGCCCGCCGGAAAGACTATCTGGATAATAATCGATTCTTTCTCCCAACCCTACAGCTTGTAACATTCCTTCGATTCGATCGTTGGTTTCTTTCGGGGAAAGATGGTTGTGCAATTCTAACGACATTTGCACGTTTTGCCTGGCCGTTAAGCATTTGAGCAAATTGTGAGCTTGGAAAATATAGCCGATGTCGCGGCGGATTTTCACTAATTTATGTTTTGCCGTTCCCCGCAATTCT
>JBOFTL010000251.1:0-3175 GCA_051652045.1 Microcoleus sp.
GATTTGTTCTATAACTATTGTCAGGTAGGCGGAATGCCTGCCTTTTTTTATGAGCGATCGCCCGCGGGCGATCGCAGTGCTAAAATGTTACAATAAAAACCAACTAAATTGAGCAACCTTAAACAATGAAAGTTTTAACTTCTCTAGAACAAAGCGATTCATAGGAGAAATTGTCCCGAAGCTTATGATCCTCAATCTGTAACTTTGCCTCTCATAGCTTTAATCTGCCCTCGCTTGGTTTTGCTGTCGAGACGCTTGCGCGCGGAACTGCGAGTTGCTTTGCTAGGTTTGCGCTTTTTAGGAATGACGATCGCACTTTTAATTAATTCTTGAAGTCGTCTTAATGCTTCTTCCCGATTCTGTTCTTGGCTGCGGAATTCCTGTGCTTTAATCACAATAACACCTTCCTGAGTAATCCGCCGATCGTTGATTTGCAACAGCCTCTCTTTGTAGCTATCTGGTAATGAGGAAGCTGAGATATCAAAACGCAGGTGAATAGCACTCGCTACTTTATTGACATTTTGTCCCCCCGCACCTTGAGAGCGAATCGCACTAATCTCGATCTCACTATCTGGAATAAACACATTATTAGAAATTTGTAACATGATTCACGATCGCCCGATCGCGCTTTAACGACAAATATATTTAAATCTATCTCAAAAACAAACGTCACAACAATTTGCAACCACACATTAATTCGTAAGGTGCGCAGTGCGCACCCTACAAACATTAATTAATCCGTAGTTCCAGTTTGCAGCGACTGTTTGTCAGTCTCAGTCCACTCGGTGTGGAAGTATTCACCGCGCGCTTTATCGGTGCGTTCGTAAGTGTGAGCTCCGAAATAATCCCGCTGGGCTTGCGTCAAGTTTTGCGGCAATCTATCGCGACGGTAGCTATCAAAATAATCCAATGACGCGCTGAATGCCGGTACAGCAATTCCCTGTTTGCTAGCAGTAGCTAAAACATCCCGCCAAGCTGACTGTCGATCGACTATACTCTGCTTGAATTCAGGTGCTAGCAGCAAATTAGACAAACTTGAATTGTCATTAAACGCTGTTTTAATCTTATCCAAAAATCCAGCCCGGATAATGCAGCCACCTTTCCAAATTCGCGCAATTTCGCTCAAAGCCAGTTCGTAATTAAACGACTTCGATGCTGCACTCAACAGTGCCATACCTTGCGCGTAGGAACAAATCTTCGAGCAGTAAAGCGCATCCCGAACTTTATTGACAAACTCTTTAGTATCGCCGTCGTATTTTGCCGCAGACCAAGTGAGTTCTTGCGAAGCTTTGACGCGCTCTTCCTTGTAAGAAGATATGATTCTAGCATTCACAGCAGCGATAATTGTGGGAATGCTCACGCCCAATTCCAAAGCACTCATTACCGTCCAGCGACCCGTACCTTTTTGACCCGCCGCATCCATAATTACCTCAACTAATGGTTGCTTGGTTTCCGGATCGGTGTACTTGAAAATATTTGCCGTAATTTCAATCAAAAACGAGTTGAGTTCGTCTGTTGTATTCCATTCAGCAAACACTTCTTGCAACTGCTGGCCGTTGAGTCCGCCAACATTTTTTAGCAAATCGTAAGCTTCGGCAATTAGCTGCATATCGCCGTATTCAATACCGTTGTGCACCATTTTCACGTAGTGTCCGGCACCGCCCGGACCGATGAAAGTAACGCACGGGCCGTCATCTACTTGAGCGGCAATTTTAGTGAGAATTGGCTCCAATTGTCCGTAAGCTGTTTGAGTACCTCCCGGCATCAAACTAGCACCATTTAGCGCGCCTTCTTCGCCGCCGCTGATGCCCATTCCTACGAATCCAAATCCCGTAGATTCTAAATCTTTGGTACGGCGTTCCGTGTCGTTGTAGAGCGAGTTACCGCCGTCAATAATCATGTCGTCAGGCTCTAACATGGGTTTAAGCTGGTCGATTACCGCGTCTACGGGTTTCCCAGCTTGTACCATGACTAAGATTCTGCGAGGCCGCTCTAGAGAATCTACGAATTCTTTGAGTGTTTTTGTGCCTATAATGTTTTTGCCGGGGGCACGTTTTGCCATGAATTCGTCGGTTTTGGCTGCGGTGCGGTTGTATACAGCCACTGAGAAGCCTCTGCTTTCTACGTTGAGGGCTAGGTTTTCGCCCATCACTGCTAAACCGATTAAACCAAAATTCTGTTTTGTCATGCTGAGAATCTGATGGTTCCGCTTGAGGATAAACTTGGGAAAGAGGAAAGCGAGGCGGGGTGTAGCGCTTCCCTGGGGACAGAAAATATCGGACAACAGACCGAGTAGGTTCAAGTTTATTTGTATAGTCTAAAAATTGATGTTTGGTGAATCAGTAGGGTTTTTTTAAGATTTAAGGGATATTTAAACTTACGGGCGGGTGATAATAGGGCAGATATTCGATCGATCGCAGTAACGGTAGATACAGACAAGCACAGATGTTCGGTGAAATTAAGGAGGTTTTAACAATGGAAGATTTGCAGTATCTGGCGGCATGGGTTAAGGAACAACACGCTCGCGAGTATATTTTGACTTGGCTGTTGAGTCAACAGGGATTGTGGTGGTCTGATGGGGAAATCTATCAGGCTGTTTTGCAAAAGTCGGGCAAGTTATTGAAAGCTTACGTGCAAAAAAGGCAGGCTGGAGAGTTATTTGAGGGTATTGCGGATAAGTTGGGTTCGGATGAAAATTGGGATGATTTGGTGGCAAGTTTGGGAAGAATTTTTGCTGTTTATCAAGAGGAATTGCTGGTTTTGCAGGAGCGAGATCTGCGGGGGAATGGGTTAAAAAAAAATTTGAATAGCAAGTCTTTAACTGGGGAGTCTTTGTCGGTTTTGGAGGTGCAGCAAGCTTTGCCCGATCCTTATGCCGATACGCTGACGGGGAGGTAGTTAGTTGATAGTTGATAGTTGTAGTGCGAGCGTCCCCGCTCGCGATCGATCGATTGAAAGTTGAAAGTTGAGAGTTGTAGTGCGAGCGTCCCCGCTCGCGATCGATTAATAGTTGATAGTTGATATAGCAATTCTTGCAGGAGTTGTAAATTTTTAACCCCACCCCAACCCTCTCCTTAGTAAGGGGAGGGAGCAAGAAATTTACAAATGATTTACGATCGCTATATAACTAAGTCCACTGGCGGAAAAAAGTATTTTCTTCCCAAGCAACAGCAGT
>JBOFTL010000252.1:0-14815 GCA_051652045.1 Microcoleus sp.
ATAGTTGATAGTTGTAGTGCGAGCGTCCCCGCTCGCGATCGATTGATAGTTGATAGTCGATCTCAAGTTCGATCGAATACTCTAACAAAAACAGTTCGTAGTAAGGACTTTAGTCCATAACATACGCAGGACTGAAGTCCTTACTACGAACGATCGCGATTGTCCGCTGTCCGCCGCAAGTTTGTCAACTGTTTTGCAACCGATTTTCTGCAAGTGGCAAGATTTCTGCAAAATAAGATTCAGCTATTTGCTGTTTAGCTGCTAAATCTTCGAGATTGGCAATACAGAAAAGAGGCGTGACGCGATCGACTATTTCGGGCGGAAAGTCTCGGTTGAAATATTTAAGTTTAAAATCGAATCTGTGGGGACGGTAAAGCATACCTAAAACTTCTATTAATGGCAGCAGCGTCCAATTATGATAATTAGCGATCGCCTCTGCTAAATGTCCGCGATAAATTTCTTTTTTTACCAAAGGTTGCAGCAAATCGAAGCGAATTTTAATGTCATTGAATCGAAGTCGCATTTGAGATAACTGCTGGTTCTCATCCACATGAGTTGGAACAATTAAATTTGCTTTATCAAAGGCGATCGGGGCATTTCCGTGCCGTTCGATTTCCAAAAAATCATTTTTGCTGCTGCGCTTCATTACTGCAAAATCGATGAGCAAAAATGGAGTTATTTCTTTGAGCCGCCAGAAGCACTGCGAATGGCCGTGCCAAGTGGGTTCAGGAACTCGATATTTAAGTTCGATTTCAGCAATTTCTGTCAAAGCTGTTTCAACAATATCGAAAGTTTTTTCGACGCAGTTATCTGCTACAATAACTGCAACATCGATATCCGACCATTCATCAGTGTATCCGTGCGCTTGCGAACCGCCTTGCCACAAAGCCAGAACAAAATCTAAAGGTTCTAAAGTAGCAACAATTTTTTCGAGCAGGATTTGTCTCATTCGATCGAGCTAAGTATAAGGAAGAAGGAAGAGGCGAGAGTGGGGGAATGGGGGAGGGGGAGAGGGGGCGAATGGGTAAATTACCAATTACCAACTACCAATTACCAATTCCCCATTACCAACTCTCAACTCTCAACTCTCAACTCTCAACTGTTTAAATGTATCTGATGTCCGGTAACATGAGAAAGGATTAATTCTGAAAGCGCGGCATGGCAACTATTTGGGAACTCGACTTTTACAGCCGTCCGATTGTAGACGAGCAAGGCAAAAAAAAATGGGAAGTGTTGATTTGCGAAACACCGCTCAACGTCAGCGCGCAAGCAGAATCTCTGTTTCGCTACTCGCAGTATTGCCCCAGCTCAACGGTAAATTCCTTGTGGCTGGCGGGTGCAATTAAAGATGCGATCGCGCGTGCACCCCAACCACCCCAAAAAATCCGCTTTTTCCGCCGCCAAATGGCAAACATGATTACCAAAGCCTGTGAGGATTTAGATATTCCCGCAGCCGCCAGCCGGCGCACCCTCGCCCTCAGCCTGTGGCTGGAAGAACGGATGCACAGCGTTTATCCCGCTGAAGAAGGCTATGTTGCAGCTACAAACCCCAGCGTTCAATTCGTGCCGGAAACGCCCGTTCCGCTGCCAGACGCTTTAATCGGCGAAAAATGGGCGTTTGTGAACTTGCCTGCTGCAGCTTTTGACGAAATGCCTGAGTGGGATATCGGATTTGGTGAAGCTTTCGGGCTGCAGATGGTGGGCCTGTCACCGGAGGCGCAAATTCCAGGACTGATAATTTTTTCATCGCGAGCAAATGCTCTGGCAGGTTGGATGTCGGGTTTGGAGTTAGCTTTTATCAAATTTGACAGCAGGCAACCTGCTAGGCTGGTATTGGATACCGGAGCGAACGATCGCTGGATTTTAGCTAATGTTAAAGGTGCAGCAACTGAAACGGAAGCTAAAAGATTTGAGGCAGCAAAACAGCAAGCTAAACAAGTACATTTTTTAGCAATTCAATCGAATCCCGAATCTGAATCTTTTGCCGGATTTTGGTTGATGCGCGAACTAAATATTTAGTTATTAGTTATTAGTCATCAGTCATCAGTTAAAGCACTCAATTCCGATAACTAATGGCTAGTAACCGTAACAGTCCTGGACGCACAGACTCTATCTTTTGACAATTAACAATTAACAATTGACAATTGACAATTGACAATTAACAACTGACAATCGATCGACTCTCAACTGTCAACTGTCAAATCTCAAAACTCAACTCAAAACTCATTCACTCCCGATGACAACCGATCGAACAGCAGAACAACTGTTAGAATTAGCCACCAAAGCAGGCGCTGAAGCTGCTGAAGTATTAGAATCGCGATCGTTCTCGCGACCAGTTTTTTTTGAAGCTAACCGCCTCAAACAGTTAGAAACAGCTCAATCAGAAGGCATTGCACTGCGACTGTGGCGGGACGGACAGCCTGGTTTGGCGGTAGCTTACGGGCCAGTGGAACCGCAAATTTTGGTAGAGAAAGCACTCGCTCTTTCGCAACTCAACGCGCCGGAAACCATCGAACTAGCAGCAGATGAAACTGTAGTTTATCCAGATCTCGGCACTTCGATCGCCTCCGAACAGCTAGTAGAATGGGGCAAACAAGGCATAGCTACGATCCGCGAGGCTTATCCCGAAAGCCTCTGCACCGCCGAGTTCGACTGCGAAGTCGAAACCACCCGCTTGCTGAATAGCCGAGGATTGGATTGCAGCCATACCGACACCACTCTCAGCGGTTTCGTGTCAGCAGAATTAGTGCGGGGAGAAGATTTTCTCAACATTGTAGAAGGCGAAACCGAACGCGGGGGACTCAATCCGCACGCCATCGCGCAAAGGATTTTGCAGCGTTTGGACTGGGCGAAAGACAATGTGGTTCCTCCAACGGGCCGCATCCCGGTGTTGTTTACAGCCAAAGCCGCCGATTTGCTGTGGGGAACAGTCTGCGCGGCCCTTAACGGCAAACAGGTGCTCGAAGGTGCTTCGCCTTGGAGTGACCGTTTGGGAGAACAAGTGACATCGCCGCTAATCACTCTTTCCCAACAGCCGGATGCGGGACCCTATAGCTGTCCTTTTGACGATGAAGGCACTCCAACTAGGTCAATTGTATTTATCAAAAATGGAGTTTTGCAGCTATTTTATACCGATCGGACGATCGGTCGAGCCTTGGGAAGCGGCACCACAGGTAACGGATTTCGACCGGGTTTGGGCAGTTATCCAACGCCGAGTTTGTTTAATGTGGCTATCGCCTCTGGAGAGCGATCGCTTTTAGATTTAATCGCTCAATTAGATGACGCCATTGTAGTCGATCAAATGCTCGGCGGCAATGCTGGAATTTCCGGCGATTTTTCGATCAATGTCGATCTCGGCTACCGCGTTAAACAAGGACAAATTGTTGGTCGGGTCAAAGATACAATGGTTGCCGGTAACGTCTACAGCGTGCTAAAACAATTGGTAGAATTGGGAGGAGATCCCGAGTGGAACGGTTCTTGTTATACGCCCTCTGTAATTGTAGAGGGATTGTCTGTTACCGGGAAAAACTAAGTAGGTAGGCGCGAATAAACCGAGCTGTGTAACAAAGTATGCAGTCGATAAAAACCTTGCGTTGGCGAAGCCTGCCCGTGGGGCTTATCCTTTTCTTCCTTCTTCCTTCTTCCTTCTTCCTTCTTCCTTCCACCTTCTACCTTCTTCCTTCTTCCTTCTACTTATGCGCATTTGTTTTATCGGCGATTCTTTTGTCTGCGGTACTTGCGACCCAAAATGTCTGGGTTGGACGGGAAGGATTTGCGCGACGGCCTGCGGGCAAGGACACGATATTACCTACTACAATTTAGGAGTGCGGGGAGAAACCAGTGCAGACATAGAAACTCGCTGGTTTACTGAAGTTTCTAGTCGTTTGCCCCATTATTGCGATGGCAAAATAGTGTTTTCCTTTGGCGCGAACGATACTAAAATCGATAACGGTAAAAATCGAATCGAACTCGATCGATCGATCGAGAATACCCGATATATTCTCAATGCAGCTAAAGAAATCTTTCCCGTTTTAATGGTAGGACCGCCGCCAGTTAGTGATGCCGATCGCACTATTAGAATTGACAACTTATCTACAGAATTTGCCAAAATTTGCGGTGAATTAAAAGTACCTTATTTAGATGTTTGCACTTTATTGCAAGAATCTGAAATCTGGCAAAAAGAAGTTGCCGAAAATGACGGGACGCATCCCCGCGCCGCCGGTTACGCTGAATGGGCGAGACTGGTACACAAATGGGACGGTTGGAGAGCCTGGTTTAAAAACATTAATGTCTCGGACAAAGAGACAGTAACGCTGTTTCGAGCTGTCGGTAAAAAAGAAATGGAACTGATTAAGGAAAGCGATTTTCTAGAATTTCCGCCCCGGCTGTCCTTTCAACCATTTTTTTATCCCGTACTCCACAAAGCCTATGCCATACAAATTGCCAGAGATTGGAATACCAAAGATGCGGCATCGGGATATTTCGGCTATGTAACCAGTTTTCGAGTTGCTGCCGATTTCATCAAGAAATATCCGGTGCAAACGGTCGGTAGTTCGCTGCACCAAGAATATTGGATTCCGGCAGAAGAGTTATCCGAATTCAATCAAAACATTATCGGAAAAATTGAAATTTTTGCCGAATATCAACCTTAAATTTTTGCGACAGGAAACTGAATTTCTGTTACGTAAGATTCATTGTCGGGTTCCGGGCCGCCTTGAATGTAAATCTCCCTGTTAGGGCCGACAATTTGATAGCCGTTTGTCTCGATCCAACTCAGCAAATAGTTGTAAGACTCCATGATAGTATTGTAACTACCGTGGTGGATAACGCAAGCAGCTTCTTCCCAACCGGGCAATTCGTACACTTTAATTCGATCGCTCTCCGGTAGCAGTTTGTCGATAACTTCGATCGCTTCACCATCAACATCAGTTTCTTTGTATCCAGTATCGTGCCAAATAGCAGCACAATTGTCGGTCGGTTTAACTCCGTACTGTTGCAAGTAATCGGTCAATTCATTCAAAAGTTTACCCACAGCATGATAATTGGGTAAGACTTCTCGAATTGAAGCAACAGTCATCGACGGAATTTTTTTCAAAACTACTTCGTAATTTGGCATATTTCCCTCCTGTTCGATTTGTCTTAAACGAGCTGCTACTCTTGCCAGTCGTGCCGTTTCTCCTTGAATGTGCTGCTGGAGTTCGGCTTGTTTCAATTGCAGCATTCCGCGAATTTGAATTGGGGAAATTCGATCGTCAAGCAATTGCTGAATTTGCTCTAAAGAAAATCCCAAATCCTTAAACGCTAAAATGCGATTGAGTCTCGGCAATTGACTGGCTGAGTAGTAGCGGTATCCGTTAACAGCATCTACATGAGTTGGCTGAAGCAATCCCATGCGATCGTAAAGCCGCAGTGCTTTAATCGACACTAAGCTCAGTTTAGAAAAGTCACCTATTTTCAGCATTTTTGGTGTCTGAAAGCGCTTGTTTTTTTAGTAAATACTCTCCTCTAAGGGTAGAGTCAAGAGTCGGATTGTAAATATTTGAAAACTCTCTAAAATTAGTTTTTCTTTAACAAAGTAACAACTACGCCACACATAGCAGCGATCGCACCGATCCAAAGAGGCACACCTATTAAAGGATATATAGTTGCCAAATTGAAGAGAGCAGCTAAGCCATTTTGAAAAATAAAATCTAAGATCGCAAAAACTATCCAACTTATTAAAAATCCGAAGATTAACACAAAGATCTTTTGTAGCCAATTGTATTTTTCCTGGGTTTTCATTAACTTTTTCCTTGCTTTCTTTGCCTTCTGGAGTGCGATCGACCGATCGCATTTGTTCTTAGTAAGGACTTCAGTCCGTCTAATACCAAATCCGAGTTATCCATCCCCTTGATAAATCCTCCGCTTAATTAAAGAGTCTCTGTGATTGCTTCGCTGGGTTCGCAATGACAATAAAATGGGTTGTAAACCCGGATTTGATATAAAAAGTGTTTCGATCGCGAGCAATACCAAATCCGGGTTTGTTAAAGCACGAGTTTTGGTTTATCCCGAATTTTGTCCCAATAAAGCCATCAATTCCTCGATCGATAGCTGAGGTAATTGTTCCAAGAACAATCTGAATTGTTCATCTGGTAATTCGAGCAAATTAGTAACCACCGACGGTAGAAGATCTCCCCATTCAGGCGATCGCATCCTCAAAATATTTTCAGCTAATAATTTCAGGGCTTGCTGGCGGCCTGTTTCATCAACACTCAGCATCGATATTGACAGTAGCATCATTGTAAATTCCGCAGCAGGCAAAGTAGATGCTGCCACAAGAAAAGCTGCCATTTTCGGATCTAATTCGCCAAATCTGACCTGGAGAAAATTCTCTAAAATTAATCGCTGCTGTTCTTGTCTCCCTCGTTCGATACCTTGCTCGAGTCCTTGTTCGATACCTTGTTCGATACCTCGTTCGATACCTTGTTGCAATCCCTGCTGAATACCTTGTTGCAATCCTTGTTGAATACCTTCCTGTAATCCTTGCTGTTGCGCCGCTTGTAACTGTTCTTGAAACAAAGGTGTTATAGCCATAATTAACTCCCGATCGTCTCGATCGCCCTCAGTATTATTTGCTAAATTCGCTTGCAAATTTACTTGCAGAGCATACAGTAATTCTAACGCATTAGCTCGCAGGGGATTGTCCGCAGACAATCCATTTAACTCGGCAATTGCCTCCTGCTGCACCCTGCCCTTACCCAGCACTCGCAGCCACATTGTCTCAGGAGTTTTAGGTAACTGGTGAACCACAATCAAGCCCACTCGCCAAACATCAGATAAAAAATACACTCCCCTCTCCCAATTCTCTGACTCTTCGGGAGTCCGCAAGCCAAAACTGTTTAATAAATTTTCAGAAGCTGTCGGAGTCAAAATCCATAAAAACGGTAATTGAGTTGACTCTAAACGCCGACTTTCTCGGTTAGCATTTCGTAAAGCTTTTGCCCGATTATCTAATAGTTTGGACACGCAACTAAAAATTTCTTCAGGACTAACCGCATTGCGAAATGGTTCAATTAGTGCCACAGTTCCTACCATTTTACCTAACAAACCCAAGGTTTGTACGTATTCTGGATTGGCGGAAGTGGGTTGAAATAAGACATCTATTTCTCTGACCTCAGCAGTAAGATTTTTACCTGTGTCTACTTTTCCGAGAGGAGATAGTAATTCTTGCAAATACTCTTTAGCAAATTGGTCGTGGGGGAATTTGGTCATTACAGGCAGTTAAGCATTTCAAAAAGGCGTTGCCATTTTAGCAGCTTGGTGCACCTGCAATTTCACTTGCAATTTCACTTGCAATTTCACTGTAGGATGCGATAAGATCGACTATCTTTTTGAGATGTCAAGTATCTTAGTTAAGATTTTTAGATATTAGCTGTCAAACTTTTTAAGTATTGATAGGTTTTAAAGGTAATTAGGCTCGATCGACTAAATGTGAGCGATTGCGTCGCATCCCTCGCCCCCTGAAGCGGTACGGGCTAAATGCCTGTACGAGTCAGCCGCGCATTTTTTCAATTCGCTTTTTCCCCATCTCGCGAAACTTCTAGTTACATTAAAGAAGTGTGAAATTAATCAGGTCCTACCAAGGAGATACCATGTCTCGCGTCAGAGCACCAGAATTCCCCGGAAATTACCCGTGGTTGAATACCGACAAAGGTTTATCCATTGAATCTTTAAAAGGTCGCGTCGTCCTCCTCGACTTCTGGACGTACTGCTGTATCAACTGTTTGCACGTCCTCCCCGATTTAAAATACCTCGAAAACAAATACAAAGATTCCTTGACTGTAATCGGCGTTCACTCGGCAAAATTTGAAAATGAAAAAGAAGTTGAAAATATCCGTCAAGCTATCCTCCGCTATGATATAGAACACCCGGTAATTGTTGATAGCGGCATGAAAGTTTGGCAAAGCTACGCCGTTCGTGCTTGGCCGACTTTAATGGTTATCGATCCGGAAGGTTATGTCATCGGCTACGTTTCCGGCGAAGGCAATCGGGAAGCACTGGATGAGTTAATTGGCAAGTTAGTTGCTGAATATAAAGATCGAGGTGCTGTTAACTTTGCAGAGCTAAGTTTCGCCTTGGAAAAACATCGCAAACCTCGATCGATGCCGCTAGCTTTTCCCGGTAAAGTGCTGGCATTTGCGATTACAGCAACTCAGGCAAAACAGCTTCACCAACATGAGGCTCTTTTGGAAGAAATCACTGATGATAGCGAATCTGTTGATGAATCTGTGGTACCGGGACCTGTTAATTCGGTGCAGCAAAGTTTAGTTGGTTCTTGTTTGTTTATTGCAGATTCGGGACACAACCGAATTGTTGTCAGCACGACGGAAGGTGAGGTTTTGCACGTCATCGGTACGGGTAAAGCAGGTTTGACTGACGGCAGTTTTGCAGAAGCTGAATTTTTTGCACCTCAAGGTATGGCTTTTGATGCAGAAAGTCAGATTCTCTACGTTGCCGATACCGAAAATCACGCGCTCAGAAAAATTGATTTTACCACTGAAATAGTCGAAACTATTGCAGGTACTGGCGAACAAAGTCACGAGATTTCAGCGGACATTGGTAAGGCTTTGGAAACAAAATTAAACTCGCCTTGGGATTTAGAAAAAGTTGGCAAAAGGCTATTTATTGCTATGGCTGGATCGCACCAAATTTGGGAGATGCAGTTAGATGATGGAACGATCGCCGTTTATGCTGGTAACGGTCGAGAATCCTGCGTTGACGGGGATCTGGCAGAATCTGCTTTTTCTCAGCCCAGCGGCTTATCTACGGATCGATCGGAGTTGTTTGTTGCTGATAGCGAAGTTAGTTCGGTTCGGGCTGTGGGAATTGATGAAAATCCGCAGGTGCGAACTGTTTGCGGCAGTGGCGAATTGTTTGGTTTTGGAGATAAAGATGGACGGGGGGATGACGTAAGGTTGCAGCATTGTTTGGGTGTCGAATACGCTCAAAATTATTTGTGGGTTGTTGATACTTACAATCACAGAATTAAGCGGATCGACCACCGCAGCGGTAATTGCATTACTATGCTTGGAGATGGCAAAGCAGGTCATCTCGATGGTAAGGGTATCCACACTCAATTTTTTGAGCCTTCGGGAGTAAGCGCGATCGGACCTCATTTGTTTGTTGCTGATACTAACAATCACGCAATCCGCCAAGTTGAGTTGAATACTTTGGAAGTTACAACTTTACATTTTTCGGGTTTGTGTGCGCCTGATGTTTGTGTTCCTGAATGATGCAATAATCCCGAGGATCGGCCATAGCTAAAATAGGACTTATGTAAAAACAATTGATTTTTGCCATGATTGGTTGCGGGCAATTACAATTGTTTTTTTTAGCCTATATTGCGTAAGTTCTGTAATAGCTAAGCAGGTTATTGCGAGTCTGGCGCTGCAAGCAAGAGTTGTTGCGATTGCTTCGCTTCGCTCGCAATGACAAAACGATCGATCCTTCGTTATTGCTGGAATCTTTGCAATTGCGAAACGAGCGCGAACAATGACAAAACGATCGATCCTTCGTTATTGCTGGAATCTTTGCAGTTGCAAAACGAGCGCGAACAATGACAATTATTCGACTTTACGATTTATTGAACATACTTTTAGCGATCGACTCTTGCGCGTATCCATTGGATTCCCAAGCACCTGTTACTAAACCAACCATTCCGACAATTAAAATACCCATAACAGGAATTTTTTGTAATTTTTTAAACTCGGAAATTTGATAGCAGCAACAATCCCCAGTTGTCACAAGTCTTGCCCAATGTTCGCAATTGAATCGATAGAGTTCGTATTGCCAGCGTTCGTGAAACTCTGCTGCGGAAATATGCAATGCCTGCTTGATGCGTTCTTTCTCCCAATAAGATACCCATTTGGCAGTTTGGAAACGCTGCCAGTCGATCGACCAAATTGCTAATCTTCCCGTATCTTTTTGGCGATCGCCCCGCATGGGTTCCCATCCTAGAGATTCCCGATCGTTGAGTTGTACCGAGTAATGCAAGATTTTTGGGTTGTGAATGTCCCGATGGTGAAGTAATTTTCCGTAATTTGGATGGTGGAAATTATTGTTAATTAAGTTGTGAAGTTGTGACACGACAGTCAAATTATTAACTCCAATCTATTATATCAATAATATCGCGATCGAGCAACCTTCTTAAATCACCAATCTCCAATCACTAATCTTCCATCACCAACCTCTAATCTTAAATCTCCAATCTTCAATCTCCAATCTTCAATCTCCAATCTAAAATCTAAAATCGACCGATCGGCCGATGTGAAGTCTGGACTTGTTAGCTGTATGATGAAACGGTTATTTTCAGGGAGGCCAGATATGAAGTTTCAAAAGCTGTTAATTGGTTTGTCCGGTGTTGCAGTTTTAGGAAGTAGTTTTTTAGTTGGGTTAGAAAGTGCGATCGCCCAACCAGCCCCAGTTTTTAGACCGCTAATTGATGATATCCGCCGCCAACTACCATCAGGGTTAAAAATGCGATTACCCGCGTCAATGCCCGCTTCACCAATCCGGCTTTATCCTTTTATTGAGTCTGATGGTAAAGTTTTTAAAATTAACATCGGAATTAAGCCGGACTGCGCTGCATCTGCTAACTCTAATTCTTGTACTGTGGGCGTATTGGCCGTATTTGCACCTGCCAATTCCACAAACTGGCCGCCGCAGGGAAATGAAATTTCGTCAATTAATTTGAACCGGGGAATTCGCGGCTATTATTTGGCAAAAAATGGCGGCAGAACTATTGTTTGGGAGCAAGAAGGACTCAGATATGCTGTAGCTGTAGCGGCAAGTGCGGTATCTCAGCAACAATTGTTAGATCTGGTAAATTCAATGATTACTCAACCCGCGATCGCCAGCAATACTAAAGGGTAGAATGGGAGTGGAAGAGTGGGAGAGCGGGAGAGTGGGGAGAGGGGGGAGAGGGGAAAAATGAGAGAAAATTGATAAAATCTTTCTTCTTCCCTCTTCCCTCTTCCCTCTTCCCTCTTCCTTCTTCCCTCTTCCTTCTTCCTTCTTCCTTCTTCCTTCTTTTAAAATTCTGCGGAACTTAGCAACCGGACAATTTTTGCAACATCGTTAAATTCACCAACAATTCGCCGCACGGGTTTCGGCCAGATTTTAATTAAAGTAGGAGTTGCAGAAATCTGGTCTTCCTCAGCTTGTTCGGGATGTTTTAAAACATCAATTACTTTCAACGTGTAAGGACGATCGATCGAGCTTTCTAATAATTCGTGTAAAATTTGGAGAGTACGTTCCGTACCGGGGTTACTGCCAGAAACAAACAGTCGCAAGACGTATCCGCGAGTTTCTGAGGATTCGGCGATCGAGGTGTGTCTGAGAAGGCGTGCGGGCTGGGGATTTGGTAGCAGCAATTCCGGGGTGGCGGGTACATTGCCAGAGTCCGATCGTGATTCCCCAACTGCCAATTTGACAACTAATTCGTGATTTTCCCAAAGTTCGGGAAATTGTTCGTAATAAGTAGCTATTGCTAGAGGATTGCAGATTTCGTCCGATCGCGCCTGCCAAACCAAATTGCTAGTGCCAAAAACTGCATTTAGCAGGTTTTGATAACGCAGTACCGGGGGGTAAGCTTCAGCAGCAACTCGCAATTGTCGGTTGCCGGGATCTAACCAGCGATCGACAGTTGCAGTGTAGCAGGGTACGAGGAAGTGCGGCGGTTCCGACAAACCGAGTATTTCCTGTAAGGCAACGCACAACTGCAAGTGCCAGCGAGTTTGTTTCGTGGAGTCTATGCAGTAGATTAAGTCTCCCCCAGGTGTAAACAATGCAATGCCTTTAAAAAATTCGGGTAAGAACGGACGATCGATTTTCAAGGAATTAAACGCAGGATCGAGGTTAAAATTAAATTTGGAACTATAATTTATTGTAGTCCGTCGCCGTACAGCGGATGCACTTAACTTTTCTATGACAGCAACAACATCGCCTGCATTTTTAAGCGAAGACAGAACCCTGGCTTTGCTAGATTCTACTGTTAAAATGTCATCGGCGGAAGCAGTATTTGTCAGTATTTATACGGGCGAAGAATCTCTGTCGAGGTTTTCGGAAAATCAAATCGGTCAAAATATTAGCAAAACTGTATTTAAGCTAAATATTACTAGCTATTTTGGTAACAAAAGCGCCTCTGTGTCTGTTACGGAATTTGATGCAGGCGCGATCGCTTCTGCTGTGGCGCGATCGGAAGAATTAGCTAAAATTGCACCGCCAGATCCCGAATGGATGCCGCTGCTGCCTCCCCAAACCTACGATACGCGAACTCCTGCTTTTGATGAAGCAACGGCAACTGTATCGCCTCTGGCCCGGGCCGAAATGGTGCGGGAAGCGTGCGCGATCGCCTCGCAAGCGGGTGCGGAGGCTTCCGGTACTTTGAGTGCGGAGGCTTCGCTGTACGCGATCGCATCTTCAACCGGGATGCGCGCCTGCAATCATTCCACAGAGGCAAATTTCAGCTTGACTGCCCGCAGGGAAGACGGTTCTAGCTGGACTGAAACCACGGCTTGGAGTATTTGTCAACTGCCGATCGCGCAATTAGCCGAACAAGTAGTCGATCGGGCCCTAGCCTCCCGGCAACCCCGCGAAATTTCTCCGGGCGTTTATCCAGTAATCCTTGATGGCGCTGCGTTTGCAGATTTGCTATCTTGGATTGTTTGGGGTATGGATGCGAGGGCTGCGGATGAAGGGCGATCGTTCATGTCGATCGCGGATGCCCAGGGAAAACCGGCGGGAAATCGTACTGGAGAACAAATTTTCAGCCCGATAGTGCAAGTACAGCGCGATCCGAGTCATCCTTTGCTGAAATCCGGTACTTTTTTCGGCGACGGATTGAGTAATAACTATTTGGAAATCATCAAAGATGGTGTCCCTCAAACTTTGGGTTATTCCCGCTATTGGGCCGCACAAAAAGGCAAAGAGACGACAGGCGGTTTTTACCCATTTGTAATGGCAGGTTCCCAAGAAAGTTTAGCAGATTTAATTGCTAGGACCGATCGGGCAATTTTAGTCAGTCGGGCTTGGTACGTTAATTATGTAAATCCCAAAACATCGGAAGTAACGGGAATGACGCGCGACGGTACTTTTTGGATTGAGGATGGCAAGATTGCTTACCCGATCAAAAACCTGCGTTTCAATCAGATTTTGCCCGATATGTTGCGGGATGTCGATGCAGTTACCGAGGTGAAACGTTACGGCAGCAGCGTAGTGCCCGGAGTGCGAGTTAAAGCGTTTAATTTCACCAGCATTACTGATAGTTTGTAAATAGTTGAGAGTTGATAGTTGATAGGTAGGGGCGGTGCCCCCGTGCCCGCCCTCTTATTGCGGGCATTCCACCGGACATGATATAACCTCCATGTTGACATTGCTGCAAAATGTCAATAGTGCGGACTGAAGTCCGCAGGATGGAACTCTAAGTTTTTAACGATCGGTTCGGTGGATTATGCCAAAATTAAACTGTTCAGTTTTAGGAAGTTCGATCGCCTTTATCGATTCTCAAGTAGAAGAGTATCAAAGTTTGATTGCTGGGGTAAAACCGGGGACGGAAGTAGTTATTTTAGATAGGAACCGGGATGCGATCGAGCAAATTACTCAAATTTTAGCAGCGCGCAATAATATTGATAGCATTCACATCATCTCTCACGGCAGTCCGGGATGTTTGCAAATTGGTAAAACCAGATTTTCTTTGGATAATTTGGAAACATATTCTCAGGAATTACAGCAGTGGCGGGGTGCTTTTACAGAGCGTGCGGACATTTTAATTTATGGTTGTAATGTGGCAGGGGGATCTCGCGTTTGTCCGACAGTCCGTCAGGGAATTAATTCCCTGTCTCATAGCGAAAGTCGGTTGAAACCGACTGGGGAGGGCCTCAATAAACAGTTTAATCAACAGTCTTCAGCCCGCCAGGGAATTAATTCCCTGTCTCATAGCAAAAGTCGGTTGAAACCGACTGGGGAAGACCTCAATAAACAATTGAATCAACAGTCCTCTTTAGAGGACTTTCGCTATGAGACGGGGGTTTCAACCCCCGGCGGATCTTGCGATTGCGACATTATTTATGAACGCAACTTTATTGATAAATGCCCGATCTCACTTGACGGTTTCGCTTTCATCCAACGCATTTCCCAACTTACAAATACCAACGTTGCTGCTTCTAAAAAACTCACGGGAAGTGCAAAACAAGGTGGCGATTGGGAATTAGAAACTAGAATTGGGGAAATTAAAACACCGCTAGTATTTGAAACTAAAACATTATCGAATTACAAACACGTTTTAAATACGTTTGGGAACTCAACTAACTTTCCCATAACCTACAGCCTCCGCAAAATTACTACTGGCGATTTTAACAAAGATGGCAATCTCGACTTAGCCTTTGCTACCACTGGAGTTAATCGCAACGTTTCGATCGCCCTGGGAAATGGCAACGGTACATTTGGCACTGCTACTAATCTTAACACCAACCCGCCGAACGAGCTCGGCACTTGGTCTGTTGCTGTAGATGACTTTAATAAAGACGGCAATTCCGACTTAGTGGCGGCTAATAGTTTTACTAACAACATTTCTCTGCTGTTAGGAAATGGTAATGGAACTTTTGGTAATGCTACCTACTTTGATGTGGGTTCAAGTCCCTATACCGTAACTGCGGGAGACTTTAACTCTGATAGCAATCCTGACTTAGTTACAGCCAATCGCAACTCTAACAACATCTCCATTTTGCTGGGAAATGGGAATGGAAACTTTGCCACAGCTATTAATTTGAGCGTGGGA
>JBOFTL010000253.1:0-2432 GCA_051652045.1 Microcoleus sp.
CGATCGGCTTGCACCGATCGCAGTTTACCTTTAAAATTATGGCAATGCCAGCCCTCGATCGGCTTACTCCAATAATGCAATCATTTCCTAGCGCCAACAACACCAACACACAAGAATTCAAAAGTATTGCCGGCCAATCAGACGTTTGTCTTTGGCAAGACACAGAAATATTTTGGCAACAACAAGTAGCAAAAGCTGTTACCCCAGACACCAAAATAGACTGCATCGTTTACCCGAATACCCAAGAAGAATTAGCCTCTATAATTGCTTGGGCGCAACACAACCGCTGCGGTATCTTACCTGCTGGAAACGGCAGCAAACTCGATTGGGGAGGCACCGTCACGGGAGTCAGCAAAGTAGTCAGTACCAACCGCATTAACCGACTTATCGAACACGCTGTCGGCGATTTAACCGTAACTGCGGAAGCGGGGATGAAATTTGCCGATTTACAAAAAATCTTAGCCCGAGAAGGTCAATTTTTGCCGATCGACCCTTCACATCCGCAACAAGCAACTTTAGGCGGTATTATTGCTACTGCTGATGCCGGTTCCCTGCGTCACAGGTATCGAGGAGTTCGCGATTTGTTGCTGGGAATTAGCTTGGTGCGATCGGACGGTAAAATAGCGACAGCAGGCGGTCGCGTCGTGAAAAATGTTGCCGGTTACGACTTGATGAAATTGCTTGCAGGTTCCTACGGCACGTTAGGCATCATCAGTCAAGTAACTTTCCGAGTTTATCCGCTACCCGAATCATCGGGAACAGTTGTACTGACAGGAGAAACTAACGCTTTATCTCAAGCAACTCAAATCTTATTATCTTCCGCGTTGACTCCCACCGCCGTCGATTTACTATCACCGCAATTAGCCGCAAAATTAGGCTTCGGTAACAATGCCGGATTGGCTGTCAGATTTCAAAGCATCGCCGAAAGTGTCAAACAACAATCTACCCGCTTGTTAGAAGTTGGCGAAAAGTTGGGCTTGCAAGGCAGCATCTCAGGCGAAAATGATGAACATCAATTATGGCAAAGATTGTCAGAAATTATCGATAATTCTGCCAAGAATTCCGCAGTTACTTGCAAAATAGGATTGAAACCGTCCGCAGCCGCTGTCGCAATTAACGAATTGCCAGTACAGGATGCTGTGATTCATGCAGGTAGCGGTGTAGGGATTTTGCGGTTTGAGAATGCAACGCCGGAAATGCTGTTACAGGCACGCGGGGTTTGTGAAGCTAAAGGCGGATTTTTGACTGTTTTAACAGGACCGATCGAACTCAAGCAGCAGTTAGATGTTTGGGGGTATAATGGAAGCGCGATCGACTTAATGCGCCAAATCAAACACCAGTTTGACCCCGACAATATCTTGAGTCCCCATCGTTTTGTCGGCGGCATTTAGTTTGAAGTTTGCACTTAAAATTCGCAGTCAAGTTCGTAGTGAGGACTTCATTCCTTCTTCAGATCGTGAAACAATCGATCGAGAATGAGGACTGAAGTCCTCACTACAAACTGAGGACTTCAGTCCTCACTACAAACCAAAACAATTAGTTAATATATGCAAATTTCAGAAAAATCTCAAACTCCCAACGATAATTTAAAACCAGCAAAAGAAAGCAATTTTTTAGCACAAAATCCTCATTTGTCAACCCTAGAAATCCCCGGTTTCGACGCCAACAACCCGCCAGATCCCAAATTAATCGATACCTGCGTGCACTGCGGATTCTGCCTCTCAACTTGCCCGAGTTATCGAGTAATCGGCAAAGAAATGGACTCCCCCAGAGGTCGCATTTATCTCATGGATGCCATTAACGAAGGAGATATACCTTTAAACACAGCAACTTCCCAACATTTCGATACTTGTTTGGGCTGTTTGGCCTGCGTCACAACTTGTCCGTCAGGAGTGCAATACGACAAATTAATTTCCGCCACCCGCCATCAAGTCGCCCGCAACCAAAAACGCAGTTTTGCTGACAACGCAATTCGCACCCTGATTTTTAATCTCTTCCCCTACCCTAACAGATTGCGAGTGTTACTCGTTCCCCTATTTTTATATCAAAAATTAGGACTGCCACAACTCATCCGCAAAACAGGATTGCTGCAAAAATTATTTCCCCGCTTGGCAGCAATGGAATCAATTTTGCCGCAAGTTCCTGTCGAAGCTTTCCGCGATAATTTGCCAGAAATCATTCCGGCACAAGGAGAGAAACGCTATCGGGTCGGCGTAATTTTAGGCTGCGTTCAGCGACTGTTATTTTCCCCAGTTAACGAAGCCACAGTGCGAGTTTTGACAGCTAACGGCTGCGAGGTTGTGATTCCGAAAAGTCAGGGATGCTGTGCTGCGTTGCCCGAACACCAAGGACAAGCAGAACAGGCGAAAACTTTGGCTAGGCAAACGATCGACAGTTTTGAAAATACTGGAGTTGATGCGGTAATTATCAAC
>JBOFTL010000254.1:0-5462 GCA_051652045.1 Microcoleus sp.
ACTCAAGCGATCGCAAAATTAGCCAAAAGTCAAATTAGAGATCGCAGCAATCTCCAAGGGTTTCTGCGAGAAATTACAGAAACCGCTGTAAATATTTTAGAAGTCGATCGGGCGAGCATTTGGCTGTACGGGGACGATCGCACGGAACTGCATTGCATCGACTTGTACCAGCAGATTACCAAGCAGCATTCAGTCCAGATACCGATGACACAAACCGACTGTCCGACTTATTTTGCAGCTTTGCAATCTGCAAGTACGATCGCCACAGCAGCGGCAGATACTGACCCGAGAACCCGAGACGCGATCCGCATTTATCACGGCGGACGGGGCATTACTTCTCTATTAAACGTGCCGATCGTTCTGTCAGGTCAAATGGCAGGAATTATCAGTGCCGAACGCGCATTTTCTCGAAAAAATTGGACAGATGCCGAACAAAATTTTATTCATATCTTAGCAGATTTCGTATCGGTAAGTTGGGAAGCTAGCGAAAAAAACAAGTTAGAAGAAATTCGGAGGGAACAGCAGCAAAACTTGCTGGGGCAATACTACGATCGACTAGAAAAAAGAGTAGAAAAACGTACGACAGAACTCAAAAAAACCAACCAAAAACTGCAAGAAGAAATCGTCAAAAGACAGCAAATAGAAGCCGAACTGCGCCGCCAACAACAAGAACAGCAAATTATTTTTGATTCCCTACCGGCGCTGATTTGGTACAAAGATACTGAAAGTCGCTTGCTGCGCATCAATCAAGCTGCCGCTGCTGCTAGAGGATTGCCCGCCTCTCAATTAGAAGGAAAATCTTTTTACGAAATCTATCCAGACGAGGCAGAACAATATTATTTAGAAGATTTAATTACGATCGAATCCGGCCTTCCCAAACTGGGCAAAATCGAACCATTAATCACAGCATCCGGTCAAAAACGCTGGTTGCGGACAGATAAAGTACCTTACCGCGACGAAACAGGTCAGATCGCGGGAGTCATAGTATTTGCAGTAGATATCACCGATTTTCTGCGAGTAGAAAAAGAACTTCGAGAACACCGGATTCGGCTAGAAAATTTAGTCGAAAAACGTACCGGGATGTACAGACAAGCAATGACTGCTTTGTACTCGGCAAATATGCAACTGCAAGAACTGATGCAAAACCGTCCAGGAACCGAAATCGGGGGTGGCGCAACAGCCCGGTTGCTGGAATGCGATGCTTATTTTGAAGCAGTTGCTGTTGCTGACAGCGATAAAATTTTAAACGTCAGCAAGAATTTTGCCGAACTTTTCGGTTACGCACCTGACGAAATGGTGGGGATGAGTTTGTTGGAATTGCTGTCGCCAAAATCTTACAAAATGGCACCGCAAATGATTTCCGCTACCAGCAATACAGTATGCAAAACAATTTTTATGCGGCGCGACGGGACAACTTTTCCTGCCGAAGTCCGCAGCAAATTTGCAGTGTGCGAAGGTCGTTTAGTTCAGGTCAAAGCAGTGCGCAACCTGACGGAACGCCAATTAATGGAAACAGAATTAGAGCGATCGATTTCTCTGCTGCAGGCTACGCTAGAAGCAACTGCAGACGGGATTCTTGCCGTAAATACAGCAGGAGAACCGATCGGCTATAACGAAAAATTAGTACAAATGTGGGGAATTTCTGAAGAAGTAAGAAATTCGCTTGACAGAACAGTGAGGCTGACATATCTCACTAAAAAAGTTAAAGATCCGAGAGCTTTTCTAGGAAGAGTTAAAGAAATTTACAGTGATGTCGAAGCAGAAAGCAGCGACATTATCGAATTTAAAGACGGCCGGACTTTTGAACGCTACACTCAGCCGATTCGGGTAGGTCAAAATATTATCGGTAGGGTGTGGCGGTTCCGCGATATTACTTCTCGCGAAAAAGTGACGGCGATGTTGGGAGACAGTCAAAGACGCTTCCGCGCAATTTTTGATTCTTCGTTTCAATTTATTAGCTTGCTGAAGCCTGACGGCACTTTATTGGAAGCCAATCAAACCTCTCTGGATTTCGCGGGAATCCGGCTGCGAGATGTGGCAAATAAACCGTTTTGGCAGGGGCCTTGGTGGGGAGACAATCGAGAAATTCGGGAACATTTGCAAGAAGCGATCGCCCGATCGGCTCAAGGAGAATTTGTCCGCTACGAAGTGGAAATCAAAGGTGCCGATCGGACAGCAACTTTTGATTTTTCTCTCAAACCAGTTGCAGATGAAACAGGCAAAATTGTGTTGTTGCTACCGGAAGGGCGAGACATTACAGAAAGCAAGCAAGCGCAAGTCGCCCTGCGACAGCAAGTCGAACGGGAACGCCTGATCGCGCAAATTCAAGCCCGCATCCGTTCTTCTTTGGATCTTCAAGATATTCTCGGTACTACAGTAGCCGAAGTCCGAGAATTTTTAGCGACCGATCGAGTCATGATTTTTCGTTTCCGTCCCGACTGGAATGGAGAGGTGGTGGTAGAGTCAGTAGCTGAAGGTTGGAAACCGCTATTAGGAATGGAAGTTGAAGAGTGCTGTTTTGCCAATACTTATATCGGACAGTATCTCAAAGGCAGAATTAGGGCCGTAGAAGACATTTATGCTTCTAATTTTGCCGAATGCCACATCAATTTTTTAGGCGATTGTCAGGTGAGGGCAAATTTAGTAGTTCCGATCGTCCAACAAGGTATCAAAAATCCCGACAGCAATCCAGCTTGTCAAGTACCGAATTTGTGGGGTTTGCTGATCGCCCACCACTGTTGCGCGCCCCGCCAATGGCAGCAATTTGATATCGATTTGCTGAGTCAATTGGCGACGCAAGTAGCAATCGCGATCGAACAATCTTTGCTTTACCAACAGCTAGCAGCAGCTAACCAGCAGTTAGATAGGTTGGCAAATTTGGACAGTTTGACTCAGCTAGCAAATCGCCGTCGGTTTGATGAGGTGTTAAAACTCGAATGGGATCGCTGCAGCAGTGAGACACCGCTATCTTTAATCATGTGCGATATTGACTGTTTTAAACTTTACAACGACAATTACGGACACCAAGCTGGAGATGCTTGCTTGCAGCAGGTGGCACAGGCGATCGGGGATGCTTGCGCGAACGTGTCAGCAGACCGCCTTTATTTAGCCGCCAGGTACGGTGGCGAAGAATTTTCGGTAATTTTGCCCAATACCGATCTGGTGTCTGCAAGGCTGTTTGCTGAGGGAATCCGCAATCGCGTGAAAGCAATGGCACTACCTCATGCGAAGTCGGTTGTCAGCGATATAGTAACTCTGAGTATGGGAGTTGCCAGCTTTACAAATCCAGGTCAAAACTCGCCGAAATCGCTGATTGAAGCGGCAGACAAAGCACTTTACAGTGCTAAAACTGGAGGGCGCGATCGAGTTGCTGTGAGTCAGTTGAGAGTTGATAGTTGATAGTCGATCGTTGTAGTGCGAGTGTCGGAAGCTCGCTCGCGATTGATAGTCGATCGATTGATAGTTGTAGTGCGAGCGTCGGGAGCTCGCTCGCGATTGATAGTCGATCGATTGATAGGTAGGGGAGGTGCCCCGTGCCCGCCCTCTTAGTTGATAGTTGATATATAGGAAACAAATGGCAATTTATCAAGTTAGGCTGGTGAATGAGTCGATCGCGCTCGATCGAACCATTCCGATACCGGATGACCAATATATTTTAGAGATTGCAGAAGATGCCGGCATCCGCTTGCCGAATGGATGCAAGCAAGGCGAGTGTTCCGCTTGCGTTGCCAAACTAATTAGCGGCGAAATCGACCAAAGCGAACAAAAGTTTTTGCAGCATTCAGAATTGGCTGCAGGCTACGTTGTTACTTGTGTCGCTTATCCGCTGTCTGATTGCACTTTGTTAACCCATCAAGAACAAGTTTTGTATCAAAAATCTCTTTATTTCAAATAAATTAATACAAAATTTGGTAATAGGTAATAGGTAATTGGTAATTCTGGATTCAGCTAGCAAACGTCAACGATCGCCGCTACTTATCGGATGGTTGAGTCTCATGGTTTGTCGCCAGATCCCGTTGCCGTGATTGAGTGGAGATACGATCGCCCTCAATAGGTATGTTTACTCTCAACTCCAATCCTCAATCAAAATTTTCAAAATCATCCTGAAATCAGTGCAGCCCTACCGGAGAGTAAATCAATAGATGCACCCTGATGAATTAATTCCCAACCAATTTTGGTTGGGTTTTTTTTGCATCGCCTTGTGGACAATTTACAGTTGACAGTTGACAGTTGACAATTGACAGCATACAGATTGACAATTGACAGTTGACAACTGACAACAAACAAATTGACAGTTGACAATTACTAATACCAATTTTAAACGAAATAACAGTATTCTTGTTGCCCCCTTGGCAAGGTAGGGGCGAAGGATGTTGCACGATTTGAGAGAAATAGTATAATTACCAATTACCAAATAATCATGAATTGTGAATCAAAACAAACTATTTAACCAAACTCGATCGCGCTTAGCAATTTCCTATGCAGCAGTCATGGGTTTGATTTTAAGCTTATTAGGATTTGGCGTATATAAGGCGATCGCCCACGCTCATTGGGTAGCAATAGATAGAGAATTAGAATCAGTTGCGGGAACGCTGCACGACAGCCTCGAAATCAAATTGCAACAGCCCGGAAAACTCGAACCAACAGTCAGCGAACTATTGCCAAACCTCCGCATTATAGGCATTAATGGTAAGCAACCACCGCAGCCCGATCGGCATATTTTAACTGCTCTCAGCCAAAACTCTTACTACATTCGTTTATTCGACAATTCAGGCAATTTGATTGCCACAGCAGGCACTTATCCCGAAACATTACTGCCAACATTCAATCCCCAACCCTGGCAAACAATAACAGACAGTCAAAATAATATTTACCATCAAATTTCTGTATCCCTCCACACTCAAACCCATCAAGACTGGGGATATTTTCAAGTCGGGCGCAGCTTGCAAGACTTCAATAACGATCTCAATACAGTTAAATTAATTTTAAAATTAGGATTGCCTGCAGCATTAATTTTAGTAGGATTTTCTAGCTGGTGGCTGGCAGGGTTGGCAATGAAACCGATTTACGCTTCCTACCGACAAATTCAACAGTTTACAGCCGATGCTGCCCACGAATTGCGGACGCCTTTAGCAGCATCTCAAGCAACAGTAGAATCGGCGCTGTTGATGCCTGAATTATCCGAAAAAGAAGCGCGAGAAACTTTACGGACGATCGACCGTCAAAACCGCCGTTTAACTCAGTTAGTTGCCGATTTATTACTGTTAGCGCGGCTGGACACTCAAACAGACAGTCAAAAAAAATTCGATCGCTCTCAACATTGCTGTTTGAACGATTTAGTTAGCGATTTAGTCGAGGAATTGGCAGCAATGGCGATCGCAAGAGAGGTAGCGCTAACATCCGAAATGCGCGTACAGCAACAATTGACTATTATCGGTGATTATAACCAGCTTTATCGCTTA
>JBOFTL010000255.1:0-2028 GCA_051652045.1 Microcoleus sp.
GCCGAATACTCGCACTGCAATTTACGAAATATTGCCGAATCGGATTACTCTGGGCTACATTTACGATCGCGATTCCGGCGAGTTGGTGCAGACGGAGGGTTCTTTCGCCCAGTCGGTAAACGATTTGGTGGTCCGAACAACTTTAAATGGAATGTTGGGCGGGGCCAGCGAGGAGGTTTTGCAGGGATTTAGCGACGTGCAGCAGCGCCGGACCGATCGATTTACATTCAGGAAGGGTAATCTGGAAGGGACGATCGAGCGCAACAAGTACGATCGAATTTACATCGGTGTCTGGGAGGAAAATTTGCATTAAAAAGGAACAGAACTTACGCAAAGAATAGGATTTTATGTCATTACGAGCGCAGCGAGGTAATCGCAAAGACTGCTTTTTCGTTGCGAGTGCGTAAGTCCGAAGGAAGTTCGGCAACGAATTTTGTGGAGAATGTGATGATACAGCTAAGGAAATATCAATCTGCAGATTGGGATGCAATTGCAGCCATTCACGATCGAGCTAGATTGGATGAATTGAGAGATTCAGTTGGTGTTGCAGCATTCCTCTCGTTGGAGGCTACGGCTGAGAATGAAGATTTGTTTGCAGGAGAAGTTTGGGTAGCTTGCGATGGTGAAACAGTGGTGGGATTTGTTGCTTTCGCCGATGATGAAGTAACTTGGCTGTACGTATCGCCCGATCGCTACCGAGAGGGAATCGGCAAAAAATTGTTGCGACAAGCGATCGCGCAATGTGGGGAAACTGTTTGTACATCGGTACTTAGCGGTAATGACGCGGCTTTAAATCTCTATCTCAGCGAAGGATTCAAAATTGTAGAGACGAAAACAGGAAAACTTAACGGTAATGAGTCTTTTCCAGCAACCGGTCATATTCTACAACTCGATAAATAATTGCGAAGGTCGATCGATACAGCAAGGTGCGCAGTGCGCACCCTACAGGTAGATCTCATACCAAATCCTGGTTTATCACCTCTTTATTGTCATTGCGAGCGAAGCGAAGCAATCGCAAATTTTATGGTGACAAACGAAGGATGTATAAAGGGGATAAATAACCCGGATCTGGGATCGTTCCCCAGTAAGTAAGGTGCGCAGTGCACACCCTTCAGTCCGCTCAAAGGCTGAGGACTAAAGTCCTTACTACGAACAACATCCTCAATCCAAAATTCCAAATCTAAAATCTAAAATCCAAAATCGGTTGACTTGACAAAAAATCTAGTCTATGATGGAGGAACACACGCAAGGGGCTGTAATGGTTTCGACAGGGTGGCGAAAGCTGCTCCGTGATGCAGGTCGAGAGCGAGTCAACTCTCGTAAATATCGGCTCAACAAAAAAGTAAATGCGAACAACATTGTTCCTTTCGCTCGTGTAAAAACTGCCGCTGCTGTAGCCTAATAAACTACTCTAAAAGCCCAGTTTGAGCGTCTGTAACCTAACTCCGTTAACGGTTGCAGATAACCCCCAACGGATGCCCTAGCGAGACGCATCTGGTCGGCTAGCTAGGAAAGCAATCACCAGAGAATCCTCCCATCTAGGATAAAGATGGTTCCCGCCCTGAGGGTCAGAAGGGATAAACCTGTGAACGATCGGAAGGTCAATACCCGCTTTGGACGGCAGTTCGATTCTGCCCAGTTCCATAAAAGTAAAATTTAGCAAAGGGTCGAGATGTTAGTCTCGGCCTTTTTGTTTGAGCGATCGCCTAATCATGGTGATAAGATCTATATCGAAGTATAATAAATTTGGTAATAGAAACCCAGGGGGAAAAAATGAAGCTAACAAAAGCTGTAAACTTGGTAAAGTACGTTGCAGATTCTAATGGAAATAAAACAGATGTGCTGGTGCCAGTAGAAGTTTGGGAAGCCATATTAGCTGCTTGGAAAGAAACGATTGAGATCTTGGAAGATCGAGAAGATATGGGGATTTTCCAAGAGTGGCTGCAACGGCGTGATGCTGGTTTGGTAGAAACGATATCTCTAGAAGATTTAGAGCGGGAATCGATCGCAGATGGCCTTATATAGAGT
>JBOFTL010000256.1:0-1272 GCA_051652045.1 Microcoleus sp.
TCAAAGATTGTTGATTTCGGTGGTGAAGATTTCCCTGTCCTGCGAAATCGGTCAACCTCCCCACCGAAATCAACCGGGCTTTCATCCCACACCAATCTGTAAACGATATGTTGTGGGGATTCCCGCCGAGCTAGCTAAATCCGAGTTTCCCCTTTATTGTCATTGCGAGCGCAGCGAAGCAATCCCAAAGTCTCTGGTGACATACGAAGGGTTTATAAAGAGGACGGATAACCTGGATTTGGTATGAGTTCTTCAGTCCTCTTCCAGAGGACTTTCGCTATGAGACAGGGAATTCATTCCCTGGCGGATTGTCCGACTCAGCAACAATATTGATGCAGCATTCGATCGAGCGTCAAATCCACAAATTGATGTAGCATTCGATCGAGCATCAAATCCACAATCCGGTAGGGGTTTAAACCCCTGCCTCATAGCGAAAGTCGGTTGAAACCGACTGTTAATTACCATTGTTGAAAACAAGATTATTGTCGAACAAAGTAACTAAAAATTCGCTCGATCGCAGTGTATCTTAATCCCAAGTTGGAACTGTCAACCGTTAACTTGTCAACTCTCAACGAAGAGGGCGGGCACGGGGGCACCGCCCCTACCAACTATCAACTATTAAATCATCTAATTCTCGGTAATCGGGTAAAGTTGTATCGATTTCTTTGCCCTGCCGCACAACGGCCCGATCGAACTGCGATCGAGATAACAATTCGCTAAAATTTCGCGCCTTAAACAAAATCAAATCTGCTGGCAAACCAACTCCAATCCTTCCCGAATTCGGCAATCCCATCAAATCCGCAGGTGTCTTAGTTACTGCCTGCGGCCAATCCCCGTAAGGCATATCTAAATGCGCGATCCGAACTGCCATATTGAACGTTTCCAAAACATCGCGATCGCCAAATCCGTAAAACGGATCGCGGCAGTTGTCATTAGCAATTGCGACGGGAATTCCTGCTGCTTTAATTTCGTGCAGTAGCGTCACGCCCCGCCAGCGCGGCGTCCTTTGAGATTGCCTGTCTTGCAGGAAAAGATTGCAGGTAGGCAAGCTGACAATGCCGATGTTTGCCTGCTTGACTAAATCCAGAGTTTCTGTTACTAAATCCTGCGGTTGTACGGCTAAGCTGCAACAATGACCGCAAACTATTTGACCGGAAAATTGATGGCGGAGTGCGGTTTTTGCCACTTCTCGCAGCGTGGTTGAATCGGGTTCGCCGTTTTCATCGGTGTGGAAGTCGAGGTTTAAATTTCGCTCTTTAGCTAAACAGAAAA
>JBOFTL010000257.1:0-4993 GCA_051652045.1 Microcoleus sp.
ATAGTCCGCGATGAAAACGGACAAATTGCCGAAAATCAAAACATGGTTTTATTTTATCCTCCTGCTTACGATATCGCAGGCGGAAAACCTTGTTTGATGCGAGATGATGCCGGCAATTATGTATTTCAAGATATCGAACGGGACACACAGGGAAAAATAGTGAAAACTCCTGACGGATTTCCCGTGTTTAAACAACCGAAAATTTTTGCAAATTCCCACTAACAACAATTACACCCAACCTCTAGGGACGATTCGATCGAACTTAGATCGTGTCCGGTCGATCACTATAATATACGTAGGTTGGGTTAAACTCCGTGAAAACCTTACAAACTTGGATGTTGGGTTTTCACTTCGTTCAACCCAAACTACAGCTCAAATCGCGGTCAATCGATCGGACATGATATTACTTGTGAGTTCGATCGAACGAGTTCCTAATATTGCAAAAACCTACTGTTCGTGTCAAAATATCTGGAAATAATATCGAGTTCGCTAGCATTCAATTTGTATATCTAACTGTCGCTATCGAGGATAGAGAAGCTTAGGGATAAGGATGCAAATCTGATGTAACCGGACATGATATAAGTCTGTCTTGTGAAAATAATTAGATCGAAACTACCGGGGAAAATCTACTATGCCAAATAGCATTAGTTTCTCACCAGCCACTAACTTTAAAACACAATTCAGTCCTCGATCGATCGCTGTTGCCGACTTTAACGGCGACTCGAAACTAGACTTAGCTATATCAGCAAACAAAGCTAGCGATAATGTCTCGATTCTCTTAGGAAATGGCGCGGGAATCTTTACCGAATCCCCTACCTCTCCCTTATCAGCAGGAGACAATCCTCTTTCCATTGCTGTTGGCAACTTTAACTCGGATACTTTACCAGATTTAGCCGTAGCAAATTACTTATCAACAGGGGCATCAGCATCAATTTTATTGGCAACAGGTGCGGGTAACTTTAACTCTGTTATTACAATACCCACCCCTTCAGCAAGCAGACCGAATTCGATCGCAGTCGGAGATTTTAACAATGATGGAAAACAGGATTTAGCTGTTGCTAATTTAGAGTCACAAGATGTTTCAATTTTATTGGGCAACGGTGCCGGAAATTTCAGCCAAAACACAACTGTTCCAGGATCGCTCTTTGGTGTTCCTATTGCTGTTGCAGTGGCTGATTTTAACGGCGATTCTCGACTTGACTTGGCTGTAACAAGTAGCCCCCTCGGTCAAGTTTCCATTTTCTTGGGAGGTGGGAATGGCAACTTTGCAAAATCTAATAATTATAGTATCGGTTTGTTGCCTTATTTTGTTACTACAGCAGATTTGAATCGAGACAATAAACTAGATTTAGTCGTAACAGATTCAGGTATCCCTCCATTTGGTTTAACGGGTAATGTTTTCGTTTTGCTAGGAAACGGTACGGGCGGTTTTAGTTCGCCTCTCAAATTAGATGCGGGTAGAAATCCTCTTTCTGTTGCTATAGCGGATTTTAATGCTGATTCCTATCTCGACATAGCCGTAGCAGACCACAATACTAATGATGAAACAAATCCCAGCAGTGTTTCAATTTTACTGGGCGATGGTAATGGCGGATTTAACACTATTTCAACTAAATTTAATGTTGGGATAAATCCTATTTCCGTCGCCGCCATAGATTTTAATGGAGATGGCTTTCCAGATTTAGCTGCTGCTAACAATACATCTAATAATGTTTCTATTTTACTCAATCAACCGAGTATTCTTGAATTTACCTCTGCAACTTACAGCAATCCTGAAGGAAATAACGGTAATGTCAAAACTGCTGTTGCTACAGTCAAACGCACTGGCGGAAGTATCGGGAAAGTTGCTGTATCTGTAGGTTTATCGAATAATGTTGGCAGTGCTGAATCGAGTACGGATTATCTAAATAATTTTCCAATTACTGTTACTTTTAATGATGGCGATACTGCGGACAAACTTGTAGAAATTCCCATCGTTGGCGATACCGTTAACGAGGCTGATGAAACTTTCAATCTTCAGTTAAGTTCGGCAAGCGGTTATGCTAAATTGGGAACTACAACTGCTGCTACTTATACGATCGCCAATGACGATCTTAACAACAGTACAGTTCCAAGTATTTTAGAATTTACATCGGCAACTTACAGCAATTTTGAAGGTAATAGTGGTGAGGTAAAAACAGTTGTTGCTAAAGTGAAGCGCGCGGGAGGAAGTAGCGGAAAAGTTACGGCGTCTGTGGATTTAGCGAATAATCTCGGTAGCGCTCGATCGAACACAGATTATTTGAATGTTTTTCCAATTACTGTTACTTTTGATAGTGGCGATACTGCGGACAAACTTGTAGAAATTCCGATCGCGGGCGATACGGTTGTGGAGAATGATGAAACTTTAAATCTTAAATTGAGCGATCCGAGTGGAAATGCCCAATTGGGAACAACAACTGCTGCTATTTATACTATTACCAATGATGATGATAACAGTACAGTTCCAAGCATTTTAGAATTTACATCGGCAACTTACAGCAATTTTGAAGGTAATAATGGAGAAGTAAAAACAGTTGTTTCTAAGGTAAAGCGCGCGGGAGGGAGTAGCGGGAAAGTTACGGCGTCTGTGGATTTAGCGAATAATCTTGGCAGCGCTCGATCGGGCGCGGATTATCTGAATGTTTTTCCAGTTACTGTTACTTTTGATGGTGGAGATACTGCGGACAAAGTTGTAGAAATTCCGATCGCGGGCGATACGGTTGTTGAGAATGATGAAACTTTGAATCTTAAATTGACCGATCCGATTGGAAATGCCAAATTGGGAACAACAACTGATGCTATTTATACAATTATTAATGACGATCGAGCGCCGACTCCAACGCCGAATCCGACTCCAATTCCCACTCCGAATCCGACGCCGGGAGGAACGGGTACGGCGACAAGTCTTCTGCCAATTCCGATCGAGTCGATCGACTTTTCAACTATTCCCACTTCCCCGGATGCGATCGCAAATTCCCTACCCGAACTTATTGTTATCCTAACACAAACTCCGACACCAATTCCTACTCCCGCAACAACACCAACTCCATCACCAATTCCGACTCCTGCAACAACACCAACTCCATCACCAATTCCGACTCCCGCAACAACACCAACTCCATCACCAATTCCGACTCCCGCAACAACACCAACTCCATCACCAATTTCGACTCCCGCAACAACACCAACTCCATCACCAATTCCCACTCCCGCAACAACACCAACTCCATCACCAATTCCCACTCCCGCAACAACACCAACTCCATCACAAACTCAAGAAAATCGAGATGGAAATAATAGCTTTGTTTCGCCTATTCCCGAAACAGAATGTATTTGCAATACTCTAATTTTGCCGGATCTCAGATCTTTGATGTCCGATCGCACTTATAATTTAATTCTCCCTACTCCTGAAAACGATCGCGCGATCGGCACTAAAAATAACGATCTCATTTTAGGCAATTCTGGTCAAGACTCGCTCTTAGGAAATTGGGGAGAAGATTTAATTAACGGCAGAGAAGAGAACGACACAATAAATGGCTGTCAATTATTAGATTTTATTGATGGTGGCAAAGGCAATGATTCCTTGTTAGGAGGCAAAGAAAGCGATTTAATTGTCGGCAGTAAAGGCAACGATACAATTTTAGGTAATTCAGGAAATGATACTTTATGCGGTGGTGAAAATAACGATTATTTGAGGGGAGATGAATATGGCGATTTAATCGATGGTTGTGAAGGAGAGGATACTATTTATGGAGGTGAAGAAAACGATACTTTGATTGGTGGTAGCGGTAATGATGTTTTGAGTGGAGATTTGGGCGCGGATCTGCTAGTTGGCGGCAGCGACAGCGATTTATTTATTTTCAAAGCGGGCAGCGGTTTGCAAACAATTGCTGATTTTGAAGATGGCAAAGATACGATCGCCCTTGCTCCCAGTATGAGTTTTGCAAATTTAGAAATAGTGCAAAATGGCAAGAACACTACCATTAAACTGAAAGATTCGCAAGTGACGATCGCTCAAATATTACAATTAAATTCGGCACTTATAGGTGTTGAAGATTTGATATTTTTGTAATTGCCGATTCTCAATTTCTGTTTAGACTTAGTTAACATTTCAATTCTGGTGGTAAGTGAGGTAAAAACAAACACTCCCCAATCCCGAACGTCACAGAATCTAGCGTACCTCATCAGGCGTGAGAACCGCTATATAGTTCAGGGTAATACCATTTTCATAAAGTCTTGCTATAGATGGAACTCTTAGCCCCCCCAAGGCATCGGGGGGGTTGGGGGGGGTAGATATGTCGTGCTACTTTAGGAAATTGGTATAAGAGCATCTCAATCATGCTTGACAACATCTAATTGGAGAAGGAGTGACACCCGAATAATTAAATGATGACAGAATCGGGAGAGCCTTAGACAAATATCATCAATCGGAATGATAATGGGACTGTGTTTGTTAGTGTATAACCTAGCGCAAAGGAAATTGAGACAACAATTATCAGCTACCAACGATCGAGTCGAAAATCAGGTAAAGAAATCGATCGATCTGCCGACAATGCGCTGGATATTTCAGATGTTTCAATCGGTACATTTAGTGACGATAAATGGAGAGAAGCAGGTCAGCAATTTAACCGAAGAGCGTCAAGATGTTTTGCGGCATTTAGGAGAGTATTGCTGTCAATACTATTTAATATTTCCAAACAGCTTCTGTAACGCTAAAACCGCATAAGTTCAACCCAAAAGTAAAGTATTGGGCTTCCTAGTTTTCACAACTGATTAAAAAATGCGATCGAATATCTGCGTAATGTGGGTTCTAATAATTTGCTTGTTAATTCCCTGGTATGGCTTTCTACTGTACCGAAATAAGAAAAATAGAATACGATAAACTGCAAGAATTAGGAGCGATCGCGCATACTTATCTGTTAAAATATGATTCAAGTAAGCAGCAAACTACCGTCGAACCGGGCTATTTCTG
>JBOFTL010000258.1:0-3313 GCA_051652045.1 Microcoleus sp.
CAAATTTCTAATTTTAGACGAACTGCACACCTATCGAGGACGGCAGGGTGCAGATGTAGCTTTACTCATTCGCAAATTGCGCCAAAGATGCGGCAAAAACTTGCTGTGCATCGGCACATCCGCCACCATGTCCAGCGAAGGCACCAGCGACAACCGCCGCCAAACAGTTGCCGCTGTTTCCAGCAAATTATTCGGAGTGGAAGTCAAGCCCGAAAACGTCATTGACGAAACCTTAAAAAAAGCGATCGACCGCCCTTATCCTAATACTAACGAACTCCGTGAAAGATTAGAAAATCCCCTCCTTCCAACCGCCGACCAAACCGCCGAAAACTTCAAAAAACATCCTTTAAGCGCCTGGATTGAAATGAATTTCGGCTTGGCAGAAGAAAGCGGTTATTTAGTCCGGCGCACGCCGATTTCCCTAGAAACAGGCGCGCAAAAATTAGCCGAACAAACCCAAATTTCCCCAGAAAAATGCCTGACGCACCTCCAACAAATGTTTCTCTGGGGCAGCAAAACCAAAGGTTTAGCTTTTCGCCTGCACCAATTCATCGCCCAAGGCGGCAGCGTTTACGCAACTTTAGAACCCCATTCCCAGCGTTTTCTCACCCTCGAAGGTCAATATACAACTACTAACAACCGCCTGTTATATCCGCTGGTTTTCTGTCGCGAATGCGGCCAAGATTATTACGCCGTCCGCTACGATTCTCACAGCAATACAGCCACCCCCCTGCTGCCAAGTGCGATCGATTCAGCTTCCGACAGCGAGGACATTCAAGAGGGTTATTTAACCTTAGATGAACCCGAACTCTGGGAAAGCGCCGATGAAGACCGTTTGCCGGATCAATGGTTTAAATATACTAAAAAAGAAGGTCGCGTTCCCAAAAAAGAATACGCCCGATTTATCCCGACAAAACTCTACATTTATCCCGACGGCAAAATTACTGCAAGTGTGGTGGTAAAAAATCCCAATTGGGCAGCTACAACCTGCTGGTTTATCCCCAAACCTTTCCTAACTTGCCTGAATTGCGGTATCATACACGATCGCCGAAAAAATGAATTTGTCAAACTCTCCCGCCTCAGCAGCGAAGGCCGCAGTACCGCAACTACATTACTGTGTCTTTCCACTGTCAGCCGCTTAAAAAATAGCGCTGCTATTCCGCCAGAAGCCGCTAAAATTCTCAGTTTTACCGACAACCGCCAAGACGCTTCTTTACAATCAGGACATTTTAATGATTTCGTCCAAACCAGTTTTTTAAGAGCAAGTTTAAATGGAGCTCTGCAAAGGACGGGAAAATTAACCCACAAAGATTTAGCTGCTGAAGTTGTCAGACAAATGGGACTGTCTCAAGCAGATTACGCCCAACAAACTGCCGAATACGGAATCGGCAAGCGCCGCAACGAACAAGCTTTTAAAGACTTAATTGAATACCGCCTGTATGAAGACTTGCGCCGGGGTTGGCGCATCGTGCAGCCGAATTTAGAACAGTGCGGTTTATTAGAAATTGAATATGAAGAATTGTCAGAAACTTGTGCCAATGACAAACTGTGGCAAAAATATCCCCATCCAATTTTACTGCAAGCCACTCCCGATCGGCGATTTTTAGCCGTCAAAGCGCTGCTCGACCAATTGAGGAAAGAATTAGCCATTGATGCCGATTTATTGCAACCAGAAAATGTTGAAAAAGTCAAGCGAGAAGTCGCTCAAGCTTTAAATGAAACTTGGAAAATAGACCCCTATGAATACACTCACGAAGCAACTCGGGCAACTTTAGTCAGCGGCGAACCAGGAGAACGAGCCAAACTGAAACTTACGGGAAAAAGTAAAATCGGCTCTTTCCTAAAATCTCCCCGCGCTTGGCCTTGGTTAAATGTTCCCATCAGCGACTCTGAATACACCTCATTAATTGCGGCTTTAGTCAAAATTCTCTGCGATTCCGGCTATTTAAAACAAGAGGGCAACGAGCTACAATTAAGGATTGATTGTATGGTGTGGCAGTCAAAACAGAGCGATCTAATTACTGCCGACCCCCTAACAACAAAACGCTTGCAAGGAAGCACGCAAAACGGCATTGAAGTCAATCAATTTTTCCAAAATTTTTACACCAGCAACGCTCAAACCATCAAAACAATGGAAGGGCGAGAACACACGGGACAAGTCAACAACCAAAACCGCCAACAGCGAGAAGAAAAGTTCCGCCAAGGCCAGCTAGCAGCGCTGTTTTGCTCGCCCACAATGGAACTGGGAATTGACATCCGCGATTTGAGTGTAGTGCATTTGCGAAACATCCCCCCATCACCTGCTAATTACGCTCAAAGAAGCGGTAGGGCCGGTCGCGGCGGTCAAGAAGCTTTGGTGATTGCTTACGCATCTGCCGGCAGCGGACACGACCAATATTTCTTCAAACGCCAAGAGGAAATGGTAGCAGGAATAGTAGTACCGCCGAAACTAGAATTAGCCAATCAGGATTTAATTAAATCTCATCTTTATTCGCTGTGGTTGGCGCGAACCGGGGCTGATTTTGGCGATTCGATGAACCGAGTTTTAGATTTAGAACAAGAAGGTTATCCTGTCAAAGAAAATTTGCGATCGCAGTTAACCCTAACACCGACAACTTTAGCGCAATGCGTTGCCGACGCTCAAAAGATTCTCGGCGATGATTTCTGTCAGACAGATTTAAGGCGCAGTTCTTGGTATTTAGCAGGTTCGATTCAATCTATTTTAGAGGAAGCTTTTAGAGATTTTAATCGATCGTGCGATCGGTGGCGCAAACTTTATCAAGATGCTGTCACTCAATTAGCAGACGCCCGCCGCGTCATCGACCGTTCTGCCAGGGGCAGCACCACCCTCGAAGAACGCCAGCAAGCCGAGAATTTAGAAAAAGAAGCAAGGCGGCAAATTGATTTGCTGACAGGCCAATTTAACAAAGGCAAAAGTGCAAGCGAATTTGAATTTTACCCCTACCGTTATTTAGCATCAGAAGGCTTTTTGCCGGGATTTAACTTTCCCCGCCTCCCCGTTCGCGCCTACGTTCCTACTGGTGAAAGCGGCGAATTTATCTCGCGGCCGCGCAGCGTCGCCATCCGGGAATTTGCCCCCAGCAACGTCGTGTACTGCGAAGGAAATAAATTTCAAATTGCCAAAACCAAAGTCCCCGCTAGCGGACTCAATTACCAGCGAGTGGCTGTATGCGCCAACTGCGGCTACTTCCACGAAGGCGACAGTTTCCAGCGAGACACCTGCGAAAATTGCGGGGCCAGAATAGTCCCCGACAGACTGGGTAACTCGGCAAAACTCAACCGCATTTTGGAG
>JBOFTL010000259.1:0-7645 GCA_051652045.1 Microcoleus sp.
AATATGATGCGGTTACGGAGTTTATTCAGGCTTTGAAGGAAGGTTAAATGTTTGTGGATACGATACGATCGAGATCGGTTTGGAGAATTGCCACAGCATAGGGCTACTCAATTGTTCTAGTCCTTGGGTCGATCGGCAAGAATTGAGAGGCTGTTGGAGAATAGGTCTTGAATAATAGCTAAAATAAGAGGGGTCGCCGATCGCTCTTGAGTTATCTAATCTTTTTGTTGCAGGGATCTCGCTCTCAAATTTTAATCAAAAATTTATCGCGTTAATAAAATTACTTCCATCACCAGGACAAACCAATGACCCAAACATTATCGAAACCACCCGAAATCAAAACCAAGTACACTATAACTTGGGAAAAATTACCAGATGACTTTAAATTACCAGACGATCCTGTGGAAAACATCGACCAACCCCTATTAGCAGCAGCCTTGCGAGAATCCTTAGAACTTGCCGGATTTATCCTCGCTTCAATGCTGATAGCTTCCAATTTTGGACTCTGTGCCAAAGTCAACGATAAAACCATAGTAAAAGCACCAGATTGGGTGTACGTTCCTTCAGTATTGCCAGCGGAACCGGAAGAAGTTCGCCGCAGTTATACTCCCAATGCGGAGGGAGAAGTACCTGCTGTAGTGATGGAATTTTTATCGGATACTAACGGCAGTGAATATTCAACTAAACCGACATATCCTTACGGCAAGTGGCGGTTTTACGAGCGAATTTTGCAAGTACCCGTGTATGTAATTTTCGATCCGAAATCAGGAGAATTGGAAGTATACCGCTTAGTTTCGGGACATTACGAACTGCAAGAAGCGGATGCTAACGGTCGATTTTGGATAGAATCAATGGGATTATTTTTGGGAGTTTGGTCAGGCGAAAAATCTCAAAGGAGGGGTTATTGGTTGCGCTGGTGGGATGAGAATGGTAATTTGTTGCTGTGGGGTACTGAAAAGGTTCAACAGGAACAACAAAGGGCAGAGCAAGAACAACAAAGGGCAGAGCAAGAACAACAAAGGGCCGATCGACTTGCAGCATATTTAAGAAGTCAGGGTATCGATCCCGATGCAGTATAAATATCGCTTTTACCTGTCTCGATCCCCTCGCATCTCTCTTAAAAAGGGGGCTTTCCGATAGAAGAAACTGGGTGACGATCGCACAAATCGCAGCAAGTTACTACTTGAGTTGGATTGCGATTTGCTATGGCGGTGCGCAATGAGTTCGATCGCGCGGTCGTTAAAGTTAAGGTGCGACCGAATTTTTTGGGTAGGGGCGATCGATTTGCGATCGAATTTGGGCATTCTAGGATTAGGTGCTTTGTGAGTGCCTGCAAACTATCTGGGCAAAGAATTGGCGATGGCAAGTGCAGAGAAAAAGTACAATGAGAGTCGGATGCGCAGGAGCGATCGAATTAAGCAGATTTTTGCGTTAGTATCGATCGTATCGTTTGGTGGTTCGGCAATTGTTGGGATTGTAAGTCTGTTCGGCAGCGGTTTGAGCGATCGACACCAAGAAATAAATTAAATGGTTGTTCATAATTCAAATAGGTGACTTAGTTTTATAAAAGGATTGAATATGGGCATAGTACGCATGGGACCGCCGATTGAAATTATATACAAACTCAAAGAAGTTTATGGGATTAATAATTTTATTGAAACCGGAACTTATCAAGGCCATACAGCATACTGGGCAAGCCAACTATTTGAACAAGTTTTTACAATTGAATATTCTCAAGACATTTATCAAAAAGTTACCGAAAAATACGGTCATATCAAAAACATAGACTTTCTGTACGGCGATACCAGAAACCTTCTTGAAAATACAGTATCACAGCTTAAAAGCCCAAGTTTATTCTGGCTTGACGCTCATTGGAGCGGAGGGCTAACTTATGGAGAAAGTGATGAGTGTCCCTTAATCTCAGAAATCGAAATTATCAACCGATCGGACTGCGAACACTTTATTTTAATTGATGATGCCCGATTGTTTTTATCTCCGCCACCGCCGCCCCATTTGCCTCAACAATGGCCGGATATTAGCACAGTATTAAAATTTTTAAATTTAGGACAACAGAGCAGGCATATTGTAATTATTGATGATGTTATTATTGCTGTTCCTATGCCAGCAAAAGAAATAATTATTCAGTATTGCCAAGACTCGATCGCAACTTTAGGCAATACAGGCAGTGGCAAACAGGAAGAAAATTATCAAACCGCTGGCGTGTCTGTTAACAATCTTAATAACGGAGAGTCTATCAATAACTACGAATTAAAAATCATCGAAAATTTTATTGCTGCCGGTAATGTGGTTTTCGATATTGGCGCAAACATAGGTAGCTGGACAAATCAAGTATTAAATATCTGCCCCGATGTTCAAATCCATGTGTTTGAGCCAGCACCGCCAATATATCAAACACTTATACAAAACCTGGCTGAACTGATTAAAAGCGGTCAACTCGTGTTAAACAACTTGGCAATAGCACACCAACCGGAAATCAGGGAATTTTATTATTACGATAAATTTTCAGGGTGGAGTACATTTCACCGACGATTTGAAATCGAAAAACAGTATAATATCCAGTCGCCTCAGCCATTGCAGGTTTTAACAGTTACCCTTGATGATTATGTCCAAACAAGAGGTATAAAGCGAATTAATTTCTTAAAAATTGATACAGAAGGGGGCGAACTAGAAGTTCTTCACGGAGCAACTAACCTTTTACAGAAAGGCAAAGTAGATTATATTCAGTTTGAGTATGGCGGAACATTTGTCGATGCCAATATCACATTGAAACAAGTATTCGAGCATTTCCAAAAATTTCGTTACACCATCTTTAAAATACTGCCCGATGCTTTACAACCCTTACCCCAGTTTTCACCCGAATATGAGAATTATGAGTATAGCAACTTTTTAGCGGTGAACGAGAGGTTCATAGGTTTGATTTTTAGTGAAGCACCAAAACTGCTTGATTTGCAGCAGCTTTGCGCAAAACATTCTGTTGTACCGCGCGGCGTTATTCACATTGGGGCACACGAAGGCAAGGAAATTGCAACATACCAAACAATGGGGGTGCAAAGGGTACTGTTTGTTGAAGCCAACCCTGCTGTTTTTGAACGTTTGCAAACGAATATGGCTGGTTTTCCGAACGTGCTAGCGGTGAATTGTGCAATTAGCAACATCAACGGCACAAGCACATTGTACGTAACTTCTATGGATCAAAGCAGTTCGATTTTACCATTGAAGGAGCATCAAAAGATTTATCCGCAAATCAAGGAAGTTGAGCGTGTAGTTGTGGAGTCGAGAACTCTGGATACGCTTTTAGCAGAACTTCAAGTTAATCCCGCCGATTTTAATATATTAAATATTGACATTCAAGGTGCTGAGCTGTTGGCTTTGCAGGGAGCAACTAACCTTCTCAAACATATTGAAGCAATTAACACGGAAGTTAATTATGAAGAGCTGTATGAAGGATGTGCTTTAATTGACCAAATAGATGATTTTTTAGAGATGTGTGGGTTCGATCGCGCAGCAACTGCAACACCGTACCATCCATCTTGGGGCGATGCTTTTTATGTGAGAAAACCAGTAATTACCATGTCCACGCTGGGCAGAAATGGACGGTTTGCCAATCAAATATTTCAGTATGCCTTTTTGAAAATATACACAAAAGAACATAACTTGAGAGTCGAGACACCAGCTTGGATCGGTCAGTATCTGTTTGGATGCAACGATGCGGTCATATCTCAGCAGTTACCTGTGGTTAACGAAGAAACTAATAACCTTTTAGAAGCTCACATACCTAATGCAAAAGAAATATTCAAAAATGTGGATTTTTGGGGTTACTTTCAGTACCATACAAAGTATTATGCAGCGCACAAGCAGTATTTTCGCTCGCTTTTCAAACCGGTGCCGGAAGTAGAAAAGAAAATGAATGAGGCATTGGATTGTTTGCGATCGCGCGGCAAAACAATCGTCTGTTTGCACTTGCGGCGGGGAGACTACGGCTACAGCGATTTCTTCATCGCGCCGAGCGAATGGTACAGAGAATGGCTAAAAGGTTTGTGGGAAACCCTCGATGAACCGATACTATTTATTGCCAGCGACGAACCGGAAAAAGTTTTAAGTGATTTTGAGGAGTATAATCCGATCGCGACTAAAGATTTAGGTTTGGAGTTACCGGAAGCAGAGTTTTATCCAGATTTTTACTTGTTGAGCCAGTGCGATATTGTCGCCATTTCAAATAGCTCATTTTCCTTCGCAGCTTGTATGCTTAACCAAACAGCAAAATTGTTCTTTCGCCCGCACTTGTACGCTCAAAAACTCATTCCTTTTGACCCTTGGAATAGCGAACCGATGTTGCGGTATGCCAAGGCTATTAGCGATACTAACGAAATTAACCCCGAATCGATCGCAACTGCGAAAAACATTAATTTTGACTTGATTGAAGGAACTCTAGAACATTTAAACCTCAGAAAAGTTAATTTAATCATTTTCCCAAATTGGCATCAGTCAGAAGAGTCTCTATCTGGCGAGTTGTCAGGAGTTATCAAAGCTGTTTTGGGTCATAGCGATCGGAGTCGCATAACTTTGCTGATAGACACTAGCGAGATTGATGAAGAAGATGCTAATCTTGTTTTGTGCAATGTTACCATGAACTTGTTGTTGGAAGAGGATTTAGATGTTGGTGAGATGCCGGAAATTTCCTTAATCGGACAGATGAGCGAAATACAATGGGAAATTCTCTTGCACCGTCTTCACGCTCGCATTGTATTAGAGCAAGAAAACAAACAGATGGTACACAGAGCGGGTAAATTACCGCAGTGTAAAATAGAAAACTTCGCCAGTATTAAATTATAAAAAGTAAGTTTAAGTGGGTATCACATATGAACAATAAAGTTTCTCAATCGTCTTTCAATAAAATAATTCCACCTGAGATTAAAAATGATGAATTTTATCGGGTTATTCAAAGGATTGTTCAGAACGAAGATATTAAAACAGTCTTAGAAATTGGCTCGTCATCGGGAGAAGGAAGTACAGAGGCATTGGTGACAGGGATTCGGCAAAATCCGAACAACCCAACGCTCTTCTGTATAGAAATTTCACAACCTCGCTTTGCTGAACTAAAAAAGAGATATGCTAATGATGATTTTGTCAAATGCTACAACGTTTCTACTGTTTCTCTGGAACAATTCCCAGAGGAAGAAGAAGTGATCGACTTCTACAACAACATTAATACAGGTTTAAGAGTTTACCCACTAGAACAGGTAATAGATTGGCTGCGAGATAATATAAAATATGTTAAAGAATCGGGCGTTGAGCAGAACGGCATTAAAAATATCAAGCAAAAAAATAATATCAATTTTTTTGATGTAGTGATAATAGACGGGTCTGAATTTACTGGACGAGAAGAACTCGACGAAATATATGGAGCCAAGTTTATTCTGCTTGACGACATCGCTACATTAAAAAACTATCAAAATCATTACAGATTACTTTCCGATTCTAACTACATACTGGTAGAGCAAAATCTATTTCTGGGTCATGGTTATTCGGTTTTCAAGAAGGCTGAAGGAATAGAAACAAATCGCCAAGTTTCCGATCTGCCCCTACATTTTTTCACGATCGTTCTCAATGGAGAACCATTTATTCGTTACCATATAGACGTTTTCAAAGAGTTACCTTTTCAGTGGCATTGGCATATTGTTGAGGGTGTAGCAGACTTAAACCACGATACAGCTTGGTCTTTAAAATCAGGGGGAAAAATTGCGGACGAAATTCACAACAACGGACGCAGCAACGATGGAACTGCTGAGTACATAGACGAACTGGCAAGAGAATATCCTGAAAACGTTAAAGTATACCGCAAACCGGAAGGTGTTTTCTGGGATGGAAAACGTGAAATGACGAATGCGCCATTGACAAACATTAGAGAGAAATGTTTGCTGTGGCAATTGGATGTAGATGAACTGTGGACAGCCGAGCAAATTTGTACTGCGCGGCAGATGTTTATCGATCGTCCTGAAAAAACAGCAGCTTTCTATTGGTGCTGGTATTTTGTTGGAGAAAATCTGGTTATTAGCACTCGCAACTGTTACGCTCAAAATCCTCAACAAGAGTGGTTGCGTACTTGGAGATTTAAGCCGGGAGCATTTTGGGTCGCACACGAACCCCCAATATTAGTGGAACCCAGTTCTGGTGGCTGGTGCGATGTGGCTGCGGTCAATCCTTTTTTACACGAAGAAACTGAAGAAGCGGGGTTAATTTTTCAACATTTCGCTTACGCCACAATAGAACAGTTGCGTTTTAAAGAGCAATACTACGGTTATGCTAATGCTGTTGCTAAATGGACGGAGTTGCAGCGACAAACTAAATTCCCGCTTTGCTTGAGTCAGTATTTTCCCTGGGTTAAAGATTTAACGGCGGTCGATACTGTAAAGGCTTGTGGCATCCAACCGATGGCGCAGAAAGAAAAACATAGCAATACCTGGAAGTTTGTACAAGTACCTCATGAACAAAAGCCGGCAAAATCTCACAAGCTATTTCCCCAAATAATTGTAGACGGCGTATTTTTTCAGCGCTATAAAACAGGAATTGCTCGGGTCTGGAAATCTCTGTTAGAAGAATGGGTAGAAAGCGGTTTTTCCGAACACGTAGTTGTGATTGACAGAACGGGAACAGTGCCGGAAATTCCCGGCATCCAGTACCGTCCTTTGCCTGCTTACAACTATGATACAGTGGATGCCGATCGCGAAATTCTACAGCTAGTTTGTGACGAACAGAGTGCAGACTTATTTATATCGACTTACTACACAACTCCCCTATCAACTCCCTCTGTATTCATGGCATATGACATGATTCCAGAATTTGAAGGAGTAAATTTAAGTATACCAATGTGGCGCGAAAAGCATTTCGGGATTCGCCACGCATCTACATACATCACAATTTCCGAAAATACTGCCCGTGACTTAGTAAAGTTTTTTCCAGATATTACCTCAGATTCAGTAACTGTAGCTCATTGCGGAGTTAACAGTAAATTTTCACCCGCTAGTCAAGAGGCAGTTCATGCTTTTAAAAGCAAGTACGGTATCTCAAAGCCATACTTTCTTTTGATCGGGCCTGGAATTGGTTATAAAAATGGAACATTGTTTTTCCAGGCTTTTGCTCAACTTGAAAGCAGACAAGGGTTTGAAATTGTTTGTACGGGTAGCGATTTGTTATTAGATACAAAGTTTAGAGCCTATACGTCAGGTTGTGCGGTGCATATCTTACTGCATCTCAGCGATGAAGAGTTGATAGCTGCTTATTCCGGCGCAGTTACACTGGTTTATCCGTCAAAGTATGAAGGTTTTGGTTTGCCTGTGCTGGAGGCATTGGCTTGCGGATGTCCGGTCATTACTTGTGCAAATGCGTCTATTCCTGAAGTCGCAGGGAAAGCTGCATTATATGTTAACGATGCTGATGTTAGCGAACTGGTAAATGCCCTTTGCGAAGTGCAAAAGCCGGATGTCCGCAAGGGATTAATTGCTGCAGGTATCAAACAAGCGCAAAATTTTTCGTGGTCGAAAATGGCTAAAACGGTTAGTTTTGCTTTGATAGATGCAGCATTCTTGCCTTTAAAGCTGCGGTCAATCAATTTAATCATTTTTCC
>JBOFTL010000260.1:0-2806 GCA_051652045.1 Microcoleus sp.
TGATCTGCTTGCAGAGCAATTTATTACCAGTGGGCAAGGGTTTCAGGATTTTAGGGGATCAATGGGAGGCTAGCTAAAACGACCAAAGCCGTGGTACAGTTGGATTACCAGTCTCAACTAAATACACACGGCTTATGAAGTCTGATTCCCCGTCAGGCGAGGATATTGCTGTATCTAGCATACCTCAGTCTGAGAAAGAAGCCAACAATCAGGCTCCAGCTTTGTCAGATCTAAGTTCCCAGGATCGACCTTGGGACAAGCATAAAGCCTTTGCTGACACGGTGGAGAGTCATTATCGAGGGAGTGAATTTAATCGCTATTCAGAGCGAATTCACTTTTGCTCTGAGCTGCTATCTTTTGGCCTGAAACTACAAGATGATGACACGCTCAAATTAAAATTAAACGCAGCTAGATTTTGCAGAGTTAGGCAGTGCCCCATCTGTTCTTGGCGCAGATCGTTAAAGTGGAAGGCTAAGGCTTATGAAGTAATGCCCAAAATAGTTTAGACTATCCAACACATAGATGGTTATTCGTAACCTTAACGATAAAGAATGTTGAAATCACATCGTTAAGAGAAACACTTAAAGAGATGAATAGAGGATTTCAACGATTGACAAGGATGAAAGAATTCCCAGCGATCGGCTGGCTAAGATCCACGGAGGTCACCAGGGGGCGTAGAGGCGACGCGCATCCTCATTTCCATTGTCTGTTGCTGGTTAAGCCTATTTACTTTTCAGGTAAACGGTATATTAAACAAGATCACTGGGTTGAAATGTGGCGTAAAGCAATGAAGTTGGACTACAACCCCGTCATGGATGTCAGAGCGGTTAAAGAAGGAAGTAAGCCAATGGAGTTGGTGCCAGAATTACTGAAGTACGCAGTCAAAGAATCAGATTTAGTACATGATAGAGAATGGTTGTTAGAGTTTACAAGACAAATGCACAAGATGCGATGTGTAGCAACTGGTGGATTATTGAAAGAGTACTTAAAGCAACTGGAAGAAGAACCAGAAGATTTGATTGGAACTGATGATGATGACACGTCACAGGATTACGGCAAACTCTATTTTGGGTGGAGGAGATCGGAGAAAAAGTACCGCATGGTTAGCACTGATACCAACGAGTAACTTTTTATACCTAGAAAACGATCATGCAAAACGATCGTACTTTTTTGTTGTGATGACCGAGTAATGGTTTAGAATCACCCAAACCGATTTTTGTCGGTTCTGTCGGCTCGAAACAATATTAGTTCAATCGTTCTACAACAGAAAGGTGTTTCAACCTATGAATTTGGAAATTTTTGATGATGGTGATGGCGAGTTGTTTATTGACTCGCGGCTAGTCGCTATGCGATTAGAGATAGAACATGAGAGCTTCCTCAAAACTATCAGGAAGCGTCAAGTGCTTATGGAAAGACGGTTTGGGGGACTCCGATTTGAAGTCGGAGTCCCTGATAAACCAACAGGGAACCCGCCAATTTACGCACTTCTGACTGAAGACCAGGCTCTTTTCTCTGTCACCTTTAGCCGAAACACTGATGCTGCTTTGGAGCTTAAGGCTGATATCATCGAAGCCTTTTCTATTCTTCGGAGGCAGATTCGTCGCCAGAAAGAAATCAAGGCGACCCATGGAATCTATCTACTAGATGACCCTGTTGCTTGGAAGTCTAGGGGGCGTGTCTTCACTGAAGACTTCTACCGAGAGATTTATAGGCTCAAGGACTGGAAGTACACAGCAGGCAAGACCACCCATCCGGTATGCGTCTCTCAAATCACGATCAATGTGATTTACAGGAGGCTTCAGCCAGGTATTTGGGAGATGCTTGTAGAAAAGAACCCACGGATTAATGGCAAACGGAAATTTTGCTGTCATCAGTTTCTTACTGAAAATTTTGGCAATCCGCATTTGAGGCAGCACCTAGATCGGGTTGTATTTCTCATGAGGGGGTGTAGAAGTTGGAGGCAGTTTGAATATGATTTGAATAGGTTTATTCCAATCACGAACGATGTCCAACTAGATATTTTGTTTGACCTTTTTCGAGACAACCCAGACGGGTATGAACAATGGAGAAAAGACGTTGCCTAACTAGTTAATTAGATTTTATGTTTTTGCCCATATTAAAAACGTCAAAGTTTTTAATATGGGCGTTTTTTTGTATTGTTTTTTACGGATCATCTATTTTGAATAATTAATTTCCAAGAGTTACCTTAAGAGCTATACTTTTTCAAATCGAGTCATCTTTTTGATTTCGATTGAACTAATATTGTTTTGAAGCCCTTGGGAGGTAATCTCTCTGGGGTTATTTTTTGGTCTCTGTACAAATCAACCCCGATAGCCCCGTAGGGGGCGGAGCGCTCAGCGGAGAGGGTTGATGGCCTGCCATGCTGCTAAAATTTTAGTCTGACTAGGGGGCTGACAACTTACCGCTGCAAACCTACTATTCGTAATATCAGCCCCCTGGTCATGACATAGCGTCAGCGGCTCCGGATTCGATTAATTCTGGCCGTTGCGAAGCCCCTTCACTCGAAGCTATCTCGATCATTTTACGATGCCTCTGTTATACTATGCACAGTACAGCAAGGGTGAGCTATGGAAAAGAGTAAAGCGTCTCGAAGGTGGGACGAAAAAAACATGAAGTCAATCACAATTACAGTCCCGATCGATGATGCCGAAGCAATTCAAACAGATGCGGAATCGATTGGGATGACACGAACAGGGTTCATCAAGTTGGCGATCAAAGAAAAACGAGAAAGTTTAGAAAGGGAAAATCATGACAAAGTGTAATGTTTGTAGTCGAGCCGATAATT
>JBOFTL010000261.1:0-1487 GCA_051652045.1 Microcoleus sp.
AGGGAAGGGGTCGCAACGTCGGGAACTGTCACCCAACCACGAGTGTAGGGGATGTCGCCAGTTGAGATCGATCTCATCCGTAACTTCAAAGCAGCCGCTTTAATGTCGATCGTTGCAGAACTAAAAGTGATCTGAATACTCGTCTGAGATTGGTTCTCAGTTTTGTATGCAAGAACCTGGTTACCACGACAATCCGCGTCATACAGTTCCTGGAACTGGTCTTGCGGGTTGATCGTGATTTCAGATGCTGCTGGGCAAGGAATCAAAAACCGAACAGGGTTGGTAAGATCGTACAAGTGTGTACGCACCATACCTTTTACGGCATGGCGAGCTGCAATATTAGAAGGCATAATTTAATGTGTTGGTGTGTGGTTGAAAACTTATGCGTCGGCTTTTTCAGCCTTCGTTTTTGGTGCTGGGGTTACCTTTGCTGGCTCGATCGGGGTGTTGATCACAATCCCTTCCCCGTTGATCATTACGATCGTTTCGAGATTCGCCGCCTCACCCTGGAAATTCTCGGTCTTTCGCTGGGTTGCAGCGATCGTGGCTACCTCAACCCCATCAACGATCAATTTGTCTGCTACAATTTCAAGCATGGCGTTGGTTGTCGATCGGGAATATTAAGACGATAACCAACAGCAAAATTAGGCGCACTTTTATATGCCAGAGCGGCATGAGATACTTGGGACCCCGCCCCATGAGCATATTCGGCACTTGAGAATCCAGCGTTGCCTATCGCAATCCCAAGTGTGTTTACTAGTGTCTCATCGCCTAAATATCGAACTGAAACAATACAATCTATCTCGCTACGAAAAAGGTGCCAGACCATTACCGATCGGGCTATACTATGCGCTTCTATATTTGTACGAAGGGGAACGACTGACCCGCGATCGGAGCTTTTTTGGGTAGAATTCCGGTGTTTCGTTGAGGTCAATCGACAGTGAAATGTAGCATCGAAATTCTGTATCACCTGTCCTGCAACCATTGCAACAAATGGTTCTCGATCGCTGACCATTGTCACACCGTTAGCACCGTCGATCGGCTTTCCAATGGTGAGGGGAAAGAAGTTGAGGGAGTTGCTTGGGTTCCGGTGGTAAATGTTGATCACCCAAAGCATTATCAGCAAGTTTCGACAATAGGAAGGCCCATTCTGGTTGCTTTGGGCGTATCTCCAGAACTATTGGAAGTCGAATGTTTAGAGGCGATCGAGATTCTTGAGAAAGATGGTGGCTGGAGCTTTTCTTTGCTGAACGCCGTCAAATATTTGTGGCGATGTGGGCTGAAAGGTGACGCAAATGAGGATCTAAGGAAAGCCAGTTGGTATTTAAATCAGTGGCTTGAGTCGGCCACTTGGACGGCACCACAGAGACAGGGGTATGTTTTAGAAGCAATTCGGCTGATTGATCAGTTGACTAAGCCAATATTACCGATCGTTGGTACAATTGCCAGCGATCGGTAATCCAAACTCCAAGATGCTAGAACAAATC
>JBOFTL010000262.1:0-3010 GCA_051652045.1 Microcoleus sp.
TAAACCAGAATTAATTTCTCGATCGACTCTCAACGATCGACTCTAAAATATCAACTTTCAACCGCAGATCGAGGCAGATAAACGCAGATAAACGCAGATAAATTCGCTTAACGATCGACTATCAACCATCAACTCTCAACTCTCAATCGATCGCGAGTGGGGACGCTCGCACTATAACTATCAACTATAACTATCAACTATCAACTATCAACTATCGACTATCAACTATCAATCGATCGCGAGCGGGGACGCTCGCACTATAACTATCAACTATCAACTATCAACTAAAATTTAACTAACACAGCATTTTGCTTTATTGTATTGAACGGGTTACACCCACAATTTATAAAAAAAAATTAATATTTTTTTAAATCTGCCCCCGCAAACGCGAAAAATACAGATATTAGGTTTCACCGCAATTATTTTACCTGCTGCGACCGCTAGCTAAAAAAACTATATCTGCCCGTAGCAGCTCGATCGAAAGCCGAATATCTAGTATATAATCGGCTAAGCAACCTCAATCAAAAGTAATAAATGCAGTTGCTAATTTAAGAAGCAAGCTCAGCATTTAAAGAGCGGGAATTGCTAAAACACATAATTAGAGATTTAATAAAGTTTCCGCCACTACCAATCGCAATCCAATGCTGTCCATTTTATTAATAGACGACAACCCGAACGATCGGCTGACGATCGAACGCGAAATCAGGAAAGTTTTTGTGGACTTAGAAATCGCGCCCGTAATTGATGCAAAAAGCCTCGATCGGGCATTGGAAAGTGGCGGTTTCGATCTGGCAATTACCGATTACCAACTGCACTGGAGCGACGGATTAACTGTTCTCAAAAAACTCAAAACCAGCCACCCACAATGCCCGGTAATTATGTGTACCGACAGTGGCAGTGAAGAAGTAGCAGTGGCAGGCATGAAAGCGGGTTTGAGCGATTACGTGTTCAAAGGTGGGCGACACTTCCAGGGATTGGCGGCGGCAGTTGGGGAAAGCTTGGAAAAACATCAGTTGCGACAGCAGTACGAAGCAACGGCAGCACAGTTGTTAGTGTCGGAAGAAAGGCTGAGACTGGCGATCGATGCCTCGACAATGGGAATTAGAGATTGGAATATATTAACTGGCGAAGTGGTTTTATCACGGGAACACGAACGGTTGTTCGGATTGGCAGCAGGCAGCTTTGGAGGAACTTGGGAAGCATTTTTAGGTTGCATTCATCCAGACGATCGCGATCGAGTCGATCGGGCTGTTGCCCGCTGTTTAGAAAACAATACAGATTATCAAAACGAATACCGAGTTGTTTGGCCTGACGGCAGGGAACGCTGGATTGCCAGCAGGGGCAAGTTTTTTTATAATCAATCGGGTCAAGCAGTTCGATCGATGGCGGTAGTTTGGGAAATTACCGATCGCAAGCAGTTAGAATTCGATCGAACGCAGGCACTGGCTAAAGAACGATCTTTCTTGAGTCGGCTGCAAAAGTTAACGGCCGCATCAGTAGAAATCAACTCTACACTGTCCCTAGCAGAAATACTCCAGCTAGCAGTAGATAGAGCCCGTTCGATCCTCGAAGTCCACCAAGCAGCCGTCAACCTCAACGCTACCGACAATAGGGAAGGGAGAATCAGCAAAATTTCACTCTCAGAAAAATACGCCGCGTGGCAAGATTACTGTGAAGCATCAGACGGCAGCGGCATTTATAGGGAAGTTTGCCAACAGCAGCAGTTAATGCGGATGACTCAAGCTCAATTGGAAAATCACCCAGCTTGGCGGGGATTCGGCAAAGCAGCAGGCAAGCACCCGCCGCTGCGGGGCTTGCTGACAGCCCCTTTGAGCAGCCGGGACGGCAAAAATTTGGGAGTGATTCAACTGTCGGACAAGTGCGACGGTGGCGAATTTGGGGAAGATGACGCCAGTCTGTTGCAGCAGTTGGCTCAGGTAGTTTCTGGGGCGATAGACAACGCGAGGCTTTATGAGAGTTCCCAGCAGTCAAATCAGGTAAAAGATGAGTTTTTAGCAACTCTTTCTCACGAATTGCGATCGCCCTTAAACGCGATTTTAGGCTGGGCACAATTGCTGCGCAACCGCACTTTCAGTCCCGCGGCTACAATGCGGGCTTTAGAAACGATCGAACGGAATGCTAGATTGCAAACTCAATTAATAGAAGATTTGCTGGATATTTCGCGAATTATTCGCGGCAAATTGACATTAAATCCCTGTCCGGTAAATTTGATTTCTACGGTAGAAGCAGCGGTAAATACAGTGCGGTTGGCGGCAGACTCTAAGGCGATCGATTTGCATTTCGCGATCGCAGATTTGGAAGTTCAAAATGTAGAATCTTTCACAAAAAGCGAAGTTTCAAGCAACTCCTACTCCCCGCCAAATCCGAGATTTTTGGTTTCGGGAGATCCCGGTCGCTTGCAACAGGTGGTGTGGAATTTGCTCAGCAATGCGATTAAGTTTACGCCGCGGGGAGGGAGAGTGGAAATCCAATTGCAACGGGTTAATTCCGAAGTGAAACTAACAATTAGTGACACGGGGATGGGTATTGCTGCGGAATTTCTGCCCTACGTGTTTGATTCCTTCCGGCAAGCAGATGCTTCAATTACCCGCAATTACAGCGGTTTGGGATTGGGGCTGGCAATTGTCCGCCAGTTGGTGGAATTGCATGGAGGCAAGGTGCGTGCCGATAGCCCAGGGCTGGAGAAGGGAGCGACTTTTACTTTCTGGCTGCCCGCAATTCACCCAGAGACGGTGGTGGTCCAGGAACCGGAGGAGTTGGTTTCCGGTGCTGATTTGGAGGGAATCAGGGTATTGGTAGTAGATGACGAGGTGGATTCGCGGGAGTTTCTGAGTTTTGTCTTGGTAGAGTACGGGGCCGAGGTGAAAGCTGTAGCGTCTGCTGCAGAGGCTGTAGAGGCGACGGCAGATTTTGTGCCGGATGTTTTGGTGAGTGACATTGGAATGCCGGAGGAGGACGGGTATTCGCTGCTGGAGAGGCTGCTGGCAGC
>JBOFTL010000263.1:0-4916 GCA_051652045.1 Microcoleus sp.
AGTATGTTCAACCTTTCGATCGCAAAGTTTTACGTAGACCGCGATTCAGGTCTACAACCCCATACTTTGTTTTCAAGGTACTGCTCCGCAGAAGCAAGCTACGGGCTTTGGGCAGCGCGTATTACCGCTGGGCTTTTAGCCTCTACTCTGCCTCGGTCAATTATAACTCTAAGTGAGTCTCTACGTGGGTTTCAAGTGCTAGATTATTGCAAAGATTATTGGAAATTGCCCCTCCTATCCCCCATCAGGGTCAATCGGAGTACCGATGTGGCGGGAGTACCCCGGAGGTTTAGATGGAATGGCACGTAAGCGATGCCCAAAGTCTGGGATTAATCGATAGTGAAATTGGCGAACACAGTTTTTCAGCGGCGGAGTACGAAATAGTTCGCCGTGCAATTTACGCTACCGCAGATTTTGAGTACAAGTCTTTAATTAGTTTTTCCGATCGCGCCCTGCAAGCTGGGGCGGCTGCTTTGGCTGCTAGAACCACGATCGTGGTAGATGTGCCGATGGTGCAAGTGGGTATTACACCGCAGATTCAAAATACTTTTGCGAATCCGGTGTACTGTTCGATGGATGCTCTAACCCGCCCTCAAAAGGAAAAGACGCGGGCGGCTTGGGGAATTGAAACTTTGGCAAAGCGCTATCCTGAAGGGATTTTTGTGGTCGGTCAGTCTCAAACTGCTTTGTCGGCAATTGTCGATTTGATCGAGGCTGAGGAAATTCGACCGGCTTTGGTAATTGGTACGCCTTCGGGATTTGTCGGGGTTGACGTGGCTAAGTCCCGCCTGCACGATTCGATGATTCCGCACATTCGGATTGAGGGCCGCAAAGGCTCGGCGGTGGTAGCGGTGGCGATTGTTAATGGATTGGTTGATTTGGCTTGGCAAGCCTACGGACAAGAAGGAAACAGTTAATTATTTGCTGAATAATCGATCGCCAATCAAGATAAGAGCGATCGATATATTCAAGCTCGATTTAAGATAAGTATTTTGTTTATTAATCTACTTCAAAATACTGGAAGAGGGAGCAGAATTTAAAGCTGTCAACCCTCAACTATTTAACGCATTTCGCCCACTCTGACAGGATCTGGCATCATCGGCGGAGCCTCTTTAGCATTCAACTTTTGATTCAATTCGCGAATCCGACGCGACAGCAAGCGAATAATATTAACAGCAATTCCCGGAGTTTCATCAATAGCATCATAAAGCTGCATTTGAGTCAGCATCAAGCATTCGCACTGTTCGAGAGTGCTAATAGAAGCCGATCGAGGTTCGGCGTCAAACAGCGACATCTCCCCAAAACAAGCACCAGCTTCCAACTGAGCCAAATCCCGATCGCCGATATGAACCCGCACTGTTCCCGATACTAATATATAGAGCGATCGACCCTCTTGCCCTTCAGTAAAAATCGGGTGCTTGGCGGGAAACGAAAGCTCGTCCATTACCGATGCTAGACGCACGAGAAAATCATCCCGCAGTTCCTTAAAAATAGGTACTGCCCTGACAAATAATAGGCGTTCAACGCTAGTTAACATAGTGCGATGCGATTGATTGATTTAAATGAAAATTGGAGAGGGTTTAGGTTTTAGGTTTTAGGTTTTAGGTTTTAGATTTTTTCTAACACCTATCACCTACTATCTACCATTTACTTCTTCCTTGTTCCCTCTTCCTACAGCTAATACTAATGACTGATGACCGATGACTGATGACTGATGACTAATGACAACTGTCAACTGTCAACTGATTACCTTCTGCCACCAGCCCCCAACTCTGCTATCATCTCCCCAACTTGAGCCGACACCAAATGGTCGGGATCGTTTTGCAGCCTGGGCAGCAACTCGACCAAAGCTCGCGGTGAGGCTATTTTCAAATAGGCTAACACTGCTTCGCGAACAAAACCCGTCGGATGCCGCAAACAGACAAGAGTTTGTTGGGCCGTGAGACTCCAGCGGGCCTCTCTAGCTAAATGAAAGCAGCAAGCCAAAGTCCAATCTGACAGGAAGTGGCGCAATTCCAGTAAGCGTCGCAAACGATCGCTCGGACTCAAAGGCTTGTAAACCATCAATTCCGAGAGGTTGTTAAGTTTTTCCCTTTCCGAATGTTGGTCTAAAAGATTGATGAGCGATCGCTTGCTAGCTATATCAACAGTATTGTCTAAAATTTCCAATCCCCTAGCAACGAGAGAAGGCTGGCCCGAAGCGATGTTAAAAGCAGCCGCTTGCACCGCATCAAGCGGGTAAAGGAACTTCATCAGTAAGAAACACCGTTCTTTAGCATCAGATTCCAAACCCGTAAGAGCCCGCTGCAACAACTGAGCCGCATCCGTCGGGCCTCCATTCGGAATGTTGGTGCCCCCCGTCGGGAAGCGGAGGTAGCCCGCTGTCGGAGACAAATCCACCAAACCCGCGTAAATTTGACCGATAAACATCAATTCCTGCTCGATGAGAGTTTCCACCCCGCTCCGGCCGATGCGGTCTAGAACGCCTTCTATGCCAGTTTCCGAAGGCATTTTCAGCAGAATGCGGAGGATGTTGCGCCTCGTAGTTCCCCAAGTAGTAATTAAATTTCCTGACAGAATGTCGATCGCCTCTACAGTCCCGATTTGACCCAAAGCCGTCCACGCCTGCAACCTGACTAAATCCGGCTTGTGGATATCCTCGGCCAAGTTGACTAGGAAGGGGATAGCATCGTTGTGCAGTTTGACGATCGCATTCAGGGCCGCTTCCCGAGTTGATTTGTAACCGAGTCCGCGCACCAGAGATGGATAGTATTCCTCGGAATGAGTTGCCGCAATCACTTCTAGCAAAGCGCAACGCACCCGCAGCGATTCATCTTGCAACAGATTCGGGATGTGCAGCCGCAGTCCCTGCAAGTAGTCCGCCTCTCCCAGCGCCCGCGTACCCATCACTCTTTCCCGTTCTTGCTTGTGAGCGAGCATTTGGCGCAGGGTATTGGTAGCTTCTGCCTTTTGCTGTCGATCGCCCCTTCTCATAATTAAAGCAGCCGCCGTTCCCCGCACCACCGGGTCTACGCTCGACTGCAAGTACGGGCGCAGGCTGTCGATATTCGGTTCTGTTTCTGTCAGCCAAATGTAGCGCAAAGCCAAAGCCAGCACTTCTGGTGGTAACTGCTGCTGGCTGAGGCTGCGGACAGCTTCCAAATAAGCCGGATTGGGGTGTTGCAGCATAGTTTCTAGGCTCTGGCGCTGCAGCGCAGGTGGCAGAGACTCTAGAATCGGAGCCAGGACTTCCCCAACATTTTTCGGGTCAATTTGGGTCAGAAGCTCGATGCAAGAGCGCTTGTCAGCCTCAGCCCCCGGCTGTTCGAGAGTTTCTACCACAGCGCGCTTCAGCGCTCTGAGGTCTACGTCGGACACTCCCAAACGTCCGCGTTCGGCACTTTTGACCAACAAGCCGACATATTGCGATCGGATCAGCCAAACTACAAACAGCCATACCAGGGATAACAGGACGATCGCCCCGATAAATACTAAACTTTGTTGGTCGTGAAATTGGTTTTCGCTGTCATGGGGCAGTATCTTATCGGTAAGCCACAGCAGGATCAGGATGCCCACCCCCGTCACACCTGTTGTAAAAGGTTCCGCTACCCCATTAACCATAGTTTGAATGCCCGATCGAATGCTATCGGGAATCGGCTGGAACAAAACCGGGCTAGTAGTTTCCAACAGCGTGGAGTGCAGCAGTTCGTCGAGAAATCTCAGCAACACCAATCCGATAAACACCGACACCAATTGCCCCAAAGACGCCCCCAGAGTCAGAACTCCCAGAATAGCTATGCCGGCAGGTAGAATCATCGCCGTCACGAATACTCCGATTCTTTCCACCAAGCGACTGGAGGCGAACCACTGAGTAGCAACTTGAAACAATCCTTGAATGCCTTCGTAAAGCCCCAGGAAGCTGGCGATCCAACTGGCTCCGTCTTCGGGGTTTTGCAGTTCTAGCTGGCTGTAGAATTGAAAATCCACCAGAACGTAGAGGACTTCTGCGAGGACGAAGAAACTGACTAGGGGTATGGCGTATTTTTGCAGCGGGCCTGTAAGTTTGCGGGCTGTAAATTCTTGGTTGTCGTCTTCATCGTCATCCGTCCAGCGCGCTGTTTCCGGGAATGCTTGGCGGTATTTTTCTGTGAGGTAGTACAGCAAAACCGAGCCTGTTACTACCATCAACCCCGATACCAGGGTAACGTTTTTGAGTCCGACTACATAAAGCAGCACCGGCAGGGAAAACCCGCTGACTACTCCCGCCACTAGATAGCCGCTGCTCACTAGGGGATAGGTGCGCTTGATTTCTCTAATATTAAAAAGTTGGTTGGAAGTAATGGAAGTATTGAGGTCGTTGAGAACGTAGCAAGCTTCCACCCACAGCCACATCAAAAATATAGTAATAAATGCGATGCTGATGCCCGCGATCTTGGTATTCTCGTAGCCGATGCCGAAACGAAACAGGAACAGCGGCACCGACATCATCGCCAGAACTATGACTATGACGCGCCGCAGAGGTAAGATTTTTTGCAGCCAAGAGTACACAAAGCCGAGGCCCGAGCCGATAAAAGCGCTGGCTATGTAGATCCAGGGCATTTGCTCTGCACCGTACTCGTCGAGGAACAAACCTACGGTACTAAGTTCCAGCCAGATCAGTCCGACTGATGTCAGAGTGTAGACGAGAAACATCAGTACAGTTCGCTCTACTTCTTCCGATCGCAAGTTGAGCGATCGTAACACTCCTTGTCTGACGCCCCCCGAACTGCTGATTTGCAAATTTTCCATGCAGACTTAATTTTCCTGTGTGGTAGCGAATCCCTGACCGAGACGATTTGAGATTTGAGATTTGAGATTTGAGAAATCTACAAAGTCATCAGCCATCAGTCACCAGTTTATTACCTCTAATGACTGAT
>JBOFTL010000264.1:0-1912 GCA_051652045.1 Microcoleus sp.
GATTATTTACCATCCTCAAGTCACGATTTTGCACTATGAATTTGCCAGTTCCAGTCATTCAAGTTCTAGCAAACACGCGATCGCCCTGATGGAAAAAAACCAAAAAACCTTGAAATCAAAACATCAAGATTGGTTTCAGCTTCAGTATCGATCGGACTTAAGAAATCTTTGTTTTGCTCGCATTCAAGCTCGGGAAAATCGCCGACGCATTCTCTTTATTGACGATCGAGTTCCCCATCCTTATTTAGGTTCTGGTTACACTCGCAGTCACCACATCCTCTGCGAAATGGTTGCTTTAGGATATGCTGTTACTCTATATCCCACCGATCTTTCTCACACTGAAGATTGGACGAATATTTATGCCGATATTAGTGGCGAAGTAGAAGTCATGAGAGGCTGTGACTTTCGCTCGATCGAACATTTTTTGCAAGAAAGAAAGGGATATTACGATATTCTGTTTGTCAGCCGCCCGCACAACATGAGACATTTAAATCTAGTTTTATCAAACAATAAAAATTTATTAGGTAAGACTAAGATTATTTATGATGCGGAAGCAATTTTTTGCGATCGAGAATTGCAACAAGGGCGACTGCAAGGTAAGCCTCCAACACTCGCAGAGTTTACAGTGGCACTAAATAATGAATTAAAATTAGCCGAAAAAAGTCACTGTATTATTTCTGTTTCTCACCAGGAACAACAGAAATTTATCGACTGCGGATATCAAACAGTGAAGTTACTCGGCCACTCGATTCCTACATCTCCAACACCCAACAGTTTTGAGAAACGCCAAAACCTGCTATTTGTTGGATCTATCTACGACTTAAATTCTCCCAATGCAGACTCCGTTTTGTGGCTGAGTGAAAGTATTTTTAAAATGATTCAATCCCAGCTAGATTGCAACATAAATTTGCTAATTGCGGGTACAAATACAGTAGAAGAACTCAAAGGGCGAGTGCATAAATCGGGCAATAATTCAATCAAAATGTTAGGTAAAATTGATGACTTGACAGACTTGTACGATCGCTCGCGTTTATTTGTTGCTCCCACCCGATTTGCAGCAGGAATTCCCCATAAAGTGCATGAAGCTGCTGCTCGCGGTTTGCCGATCGTGACAACATCAATTATTGCAGAACAATTAGGATGGAAAAACGAATCTGAGTTATTGGTTGCTGATTCGGCAGAAATGTTTGCGACTCAATGTACGAGGCTTTACCGGGATGCTGAACTTTGGCATCGTCTCAGGAAAAATGCCCTCAAAAGAGTTGAAATAGAGTGTTCTCCTAAAAAATTTTCAGCAACTTTGCATTCTATTCTTAAAACAGTTGAGAGTTGAGCAAATTTATCTGCGTTTATCTGTGTTTATCTGCCTTTATCTGCGGTTGCAAGTTGAGAGTCGATACTTCGTTACGCTCGCAATGACAATAACGCGGGTACTAAACCCGGATTTACTACAATCTTTTATTTCCCCAAATTTAATCCGGAGCGGACAGTTTAACTCAGAAACAATAACTATCGCGATTCTATAGCTAATTCTACCGCAGAAACCTAACTCAAAAAAATCGTCAACCACCATCAATAAAATACCATGCCAGCTTACAAACCATTGGAAACAAAACCCAGAACCCTCGATCGATCTAAAAACCATTACAATTTTCAAGGGAAACCCTACCAGCATCTGAGAACAGAGATTAAATTAACCTCCTTCAAAGCTATAGCTACGGCTATTTTATTAGGGATTCCTTATTGTGGGGTGATTTACGTCTTGGTTGCTTCAGGAGCTCAAATAGTAGCTGTTATGTTGGGATTAGCAGGTATCGCGATCGGGGGCGCGATCGGACTTTTATACTACTTAAATAGAGAAGAACCAGTTAAGCCGCCTTCCCATCAAAACAAGCGGCGTTAAGAAGAAGGA
>JBOFTL010000265.1:0-9897 GCA_051652045.1 Microcoleus sp.
AGTCCAAGGAATCGATCGGGGTTGACCCTGGCATGGTTTACAAGTTGTCGACCAGTCGAGGCTATCGAAAACCCGAAAACAAACGCGCCGATCATCAGCGCTGGAGATATGAACAAAACTTGCAGGCAGCGCTAGACCACAAGCTAGACCACAACGCCTTGCTATGGCTACGCCATCCAAGCAGAACAAAGGATGATGTTGCCAAGATTATTCCACTGTCAGAAGCCTCATGGCAAAAGCTCAAGGATTCCAAAACTTTGGAAGAAATTGTTGGCGCGATCGGGAATTATCGGTTTCAAATTATTAAGCATCGTCTACCAGAATCAAATAAACAGAAGGCGATCAAGGCGAAAATCAAGGCGCACAAATCTAAGGATAAAGCCCGTCGCAAATCTTGGGATGATGCCTGGACAACTCTTACCGCCCGGAAGTTTGGATACATCGCGATCGAGAATGGGTTGCAAGTTGAGCGTAATCGCCATCGACCTGAGCCAGTTTCTAATGATGGTGGTAAAACATTTGAACCAAATGGAGCGAAACGCAAGGCTAGATTCAACCTGCGTTTGAGCGAAGCCGCACCCGGGCAAACGATCGCGTTACTCGCCCGCAAAGCCAAGCGTTATGGGCGCGAGTTTGAGGAAATCCCGGCGATGGGAACTACCATCAATTGCCCCGTTTGCGGCACCGACAACGAGGCAACAATCAAGATGGACGACGATAAAAACCGTTTATACAAATGTGAGTGCTGTGGATGGGAAGAAGATCGGGACATCCATGCTGGTGTCAACATTGAACTTGCTGGATTTGGCAATAATCCTGATGTTGAGTTATCCCCCCTCGCCAAAAAGGCGCGAACCCTTAGCTGTAAATGGCAAGAGGCTAACCCAAAAGCCCCCAAACCCTTGTGGGTTAACGGATTCAAGGATGCAGCCGAAAAATATGGTCGCGATGCCTACTCCGAAGGCATTTCGGATGGTTTTGACGGCAAAAAGAAGGGTAAAGGTAAGCAGGCAGGCTGATCCAGTGCTATACTGTTGCAATCGTATTTGGAGAGTGCGATCGGGTGGAAGTGCCAGTTTTGTTTGGGTTGGTGCCCTAAAGTCGTTGCAATCGTATTTGGAGAGTGCGATCGATTGGAAGATAGGCTTTAGGGGAAGAAAAGGGCAAATGCAACGGGTTGCAATCGTATTTGGAGAGTGCGATCGATTGGAAGTTTTCGGAGATGTCGCCAAGTAACCGCCGCACCTCGTTGCAATCGTATTTGGAGAGTGCGATCGATTGGAAGCCGGTGAGGTCTGGGAGGGTATTGCTGCGGTGGTTGCAATCGTATTTGGAGAGTGCGATCGATTGGAAGGGTAAATCTTTTGCCTTATCTGTCCTTTAGGGTTGCAATCGTATTTGGAGAGTGCGATCGATTGGAATGTCTAGATCTAGTCCAGGGTATTGAGCGTTGCAATCGTATTTGGAGAGTGCGATCGATTGGAAGCAGGCTTTGACGGCATTGAATCAGAATTTGAAGGGTTGCAATCGTATTTGGAGAGTGCGATCTATTGGAAGATTAGTGAGAGCGTCGATCGCTGCCTTCATTTCGTTGCAATCGTATTTGGAGAGTGCGATCGGTTGGAAGTCAATGAGTTGTGTCATGGCATCAGTAGGAAGCGCGCCAATGCTGATTTGGAAATCCTCAATCAACTGAAAAATAATCGGGCATCTCGATCGCCCCATACTCCACCACGCGAGTAATTGGGGCGCTTTCGGTTTGTAGATGATATTCTTCCGATGTATTTAGCGCATCCAGCGGTTTTGGGGCCTTGGGCCGACGGTTGAATTGAGCGATTTTGCTCACCCGCATATCAAATAATCCAGCACCACCCTTAATCCCCGTCGCCCCAAACACAGTATTTAGCAGTACATTATCAGCCGACAATTGTTGCAACGGGTTTTCCAGCACAGCAGGTACCGCAGCAATCCCTTCCCAGACCTCGCCCGGAATCAATTTCAAAGCATCCTGAATCTCGATCGGGGCACGTCCGATAATTTCGCGAATCTTTTCAAATTCTTCGATCGCGGGATTCATCTCCCCGTAAACCTCCCCTAACTGATCCAGGATTTCCAGGTCGGCATTGGTTCTAAATATCCCCTCGATCGTCTCTGGCATTTTCGCCAGTTCCGACGGTGGTAGTAACTTCAGTAACTCTCGTAACTCCTGCGGGATTCCATCAATCTGCTCAGCCGCGATCGCTAACACTCCCGGCACATCTTCTAGCAGCTCGTGGGGGTTGGAGAAATACCCCTCGATCGTGCCTGCGATTTCCAAAATTTTGGAAAAGTTAGGAAGTCCGGAGAGTTGGGGGAGGAGTGACCCGAATAGGTCAGCATTGCCACCTAGCAACGTTTCGCCCTCGGTTATGAGCTTGCCCACCCGTTGAGCCGCAATGCTCAAATCATCGCCTGGGGTCAACAAGGGAGTTGTGTTGATTTCTTTGAGCAGGTCTTGACACCGAGTCTTGAGGCCAGAGGGTAAATCGTCAAGTTCTTCGTTCAGCTTACCGATCGCGCCTGCTGCAAACTCGCCAGCCATGGCATATGCCCCAGTCTTTTGAAGCAGTGTATCCAGTAATTGATGGTCAGACATGGCTGTTAATTCGGTCACGATATCCACTAGGTCATCGAGGACTGGGATTTGTCCCTGTAATTCCTTGGCGATCCAGGATGGAATCCCCGTCGAATCCACCAACTTTGTCAAATCGAGTTTTGATTGAATATCCGACACAACGCCAGTCAGTGCCCCAGCTCCTAGCAATCCTGTCAGCTGTTGCCCGATCGCGCTTGTCTCGACCATCCCGCTAAATCCCTCGATCGCACCATCCAACAATTTTTGAGGTTCTACCAATAGTTCCGAAATCTTCCCCTGCACTGCTGCATCAATGCCGGGAATGCCCAACAACGCGCCAAACATACCCTTCTTCTTATCAGTTTTTAACACCACCGTCCCTGATGCCTTCACGGGATTCAACGCACCGGACAAGACCATTTCTCCCGCCGCCTGAGCCAATGGCCCACCGACTGCGGTAAGCGCCGCATCTGCCCCCAATTTAAGCAACTGATCCATGGCTCCTGCTTTCTGTGGCCGGACATCACCCTCGACTCGTTGCCCAAACATGCGGATATTCCGCTTCGCTCTCAGGATAATATCCCCATCCTTGAATTCGATCGCACTTCCCCCGACCACAACCCGCGCCGCTTCAGTGGTTGCATCCATCTCGATCGATACATTGTACTGATCAGCATTCCGAGCCTTGAACTTGAAACTACCATCAGCATTGAGAACCATAAACGTGGTGGGACGGTCGATCGGGGCAGTGCTAACCACCATCGACGAATCGGCTAACGCCCTTGCCCAAAAACCATTGGGAAGCAGAATATCCCCTCGCCCCACAATTTCGTCGTCACTGGCAGGAGTCTCAGTAGTGAAATCGTTTTTGTTGGAATGTACTTGATTTGCCACCCATGCAGGCCCACGATCGCCCTCAGCAGGCATAAACCCAATAATCACAGGTTCAGATTGCCAATCCTCGACAAATGCTACCAGTGCAATATCCCCAGGCTCGATCGGGAATGCCGTTCCCCACCGCGCCCCCCTTGGTGCATTTCCCCACTGTTCCCCATTCGCTAATTGCCCATTGCGTAATTCTTGCTGCTCCCAAGAACCGCCAAATCGACAGGAGATCGGGACTGACGATAATGCCCCCCGCTGGAGCGAACCAAGGGGAGAGAGTGAGCAGGTTTGGGTCAATGGGTCATATGTAACGATTTCGTACTTTTCGATTTTCATGGGCAGGGGCTTTAATAATTTTTATTCGTTCCGCCGAATTAAAAAACAGTGGGTGAAATTTTCTTTCACCCGCCTGCCAAATAATCACGCCCAGCGTCAGGGCCAGCAGTACCCGTTGGAGGTGGCAGCCAACGCATAGGATTTACCCGCTCACCCCCCTTGCGTAGTTCAATATGCAAGTGTGGGCCGCCAGAGCTACCAGAATCACCCATCAAACCCACAACGGTACCACGCCTCACAGATTGACCACTGCTGACATAAATCTTAGCCATGTGCCCAAACAGAACTTCCCAGCCACTCCATTCCCCGGAAAGCGCGATCGTGATCCAATTTCCAAAACCGTCGCCACACCCAAATAATGGAGTAGGAGGACACGAATTAGAGTGAACTGTCACGACCCCATCCCAGCAGGCTAACAGGTTGTCATCCCCTTCGCGAGCGGGGAATAGATCAACGCCATTATGGGCGCGGCCATGCCTGATCGCGCGATCGTTTATTCGAGCATTGGGATCGTAAACAGACCCTACCCAGATACCGGAAGCAAACGGACTGGGCAGTTTCCCCGCAGGCGTAGCAACTGCCCCTGTCTGTACCGAGCCAGTACCAGCCTTGGGCAACTTCACCTCCGGAGGTGGCAATTTAGACGGTTTATCTAGGTTCGGAATCACCTCCTTGCGAGCGTAGGCGATCGGGTCATTCCCAATCCGCACCCAATCCCCCGTAATTCGATCGAAGTACCAATAATCATCGGGATTTAGCGGAACATTGATTTCCGGTACATCGATCGTGGGCAACCCATTGGATGGGTCAATTTTGAGGATGTCCGGTTTTTTCTGGAGTTTGCCAACGGCCCCAGTTACAAAAATAGGTGATCGTTTCCAATCCTTGAGCGGGTCAGTTTTGGTGGTTTCGGCTATATCAGGGCCATCACCCTTGATAACCGGGATTTCGCCAACACCGATTCCTAAATATCGTTGCCGTCGATCGCGCACCATTTCCAAGTTTGTCGTCCAAGAGCCGTTGGCTAAATCGATATTGTGGCTCCGGCTAATGATGTAATATTCCGTCCCCAGGGCTTTTAAGTTGTGCCAATCCTCTTTAATTTCAATCTTGGTGTGTGCCCTCAAAAACGCGTCACCGCGCATGGTGATGGCACAGCGTTGGATCGGTCGATCGTACCAGCGGATTGATTCCAATGCTGTCAGGCTGAGAAAACTGGTAACCGTCGCTTGCTGCTTCCGTCGTGGTTCACTCGTAAAATATTGCTCTCCCTGAGTCCCGATCGGGAACAAAATCTCGCGCTTAGATGGGCCGCCATACTGTCGAATTGAGCCAATATTGTAAATTGCGGCTGCATAGTTGGTGGATTGCCCTGCATTGGATTGGGTACACCGCAGGAAGTTCGTAACGCCACGCTCAGAAAGCCGATCGTTCCACGAGATTATCGTCCATGACGGAACAGCGAACGATGGCAAATCCTCCCAATTTCGTCCGTTGATCAGCGACTGGCTTTTGCTGCTGAACGGGGCTTTCTCCCAGACTAGGCAACCTGTATGGTCGGAGAATAGATGGAAAAATCCATCAATAGACAACGCCTTTAAATTACTCCAAACAGTGCCACCCATCCCTGCACGGGCAAGGTAATTCGGGGGAAAAGGGATTTGCCTAGTACGAGCTTCCCACCCAGTTGGGTCACCCCAGAAATTTTCCACCCATTGCTTAAGCAACCTATACCAAATAATTGAAACGCCGCTCACTTGCTGCAACACTTGCCGCACTTCCAGCGATCGTGCCTGCAATTCAGGGGATGTGATGTCCGTCAACACTTGGCAGTCTTCATAAATCTTCCCGTAGCCTGCCCCCGATAGCGTCAGCACACTATTGCTGGAAGTGTCCCGACCATAATCAGTGATTACACCGCGCAGCAACAGATATGGGCACTTGTCGAGATACGGGTCATCGATCGGCTGTACATCGGGGAACTCTTCAACATTGCTTGTTGATTCAGTTTCCTTTTCGGTTGCTTTTTGCGTAACCTTCGGCAATTCTTTTAAGAACTCAAATATTTCTGCCCCACTTTGCTGTAGTGCTGCCTCAAATTTTGCAAAGTCCTCTTCGTCTGGGAAAACAATACAACCTGCCGACCCGCGCCCGCCCCTAGTTGCTGTCGCGACACCTTTATCTCTGTCGCTATCAACATGGAAGCCCGTGGCTGTCCGCCGTGTCGGGTTGCTCGACGTGGGATCGACTGGGATAAAAATCCGCCCAACCCCTTCAACATCGGAAGCCACGGGTCGCCCGATTCTGTATTGGCCAAAATCTAGCGGCCTCTTACTGCCTGGAGCGCTATCAGTCCCAAACACCTGCATATCCGCAATCCCAGAGTTTACGATATGCTCCGAGATGGGTTTGCCTGCCCGATCGTAGACTGTGAGTTGCAACTCCTCCAACCCCGCAGAGTTTTTGCGCCCAGTTCGAGCCATAATCACCTTGCCAGCAAACGCCGGATCGCCTCCGGTGGGGCTGACCGAGACATTTTGCGTGGGGGCGGATGTGGGGGCCGCTACTGGACTTGTTGTTGTCCCTACCTGTCCTCCCAATTGCCGTTTCGACTGTTCAAACAGGCCAATAACTTGTTCATATGTATGGTTTGGCTGCCCATATCGCCCGCTTTGCCCAGGCCCGATCGGTAGGCTTGCCCACTCCCAACTCAATTGAATCAATGCCGCTTTGAGATCGCCACGAACGACCGCATCATAAACACCACGGTCTTTGATTAACTGCTCCGCCCCTAAGGCTTGGCTCCGAGGCGAGAAATCGGGGAGTTTTAGTTTAGCGGCGACTCCATCCCACGTTGGGCTGAGGAATTGCCACGCCCCAGCCGCATCCGAACTTCGCCCACCACCACTCTGAATCTGTCGAGGATGCCGCCACGGTGGAGCCGTAAATTGGGCACCAGTGAACATCGTCGTAAAACCACGATCACCTGACGTGCCTTCTCCGTCCCGAATCATTTCCAAACATGCCGCAATGTTTGGGTGCATTCCGGCGTAGATCCCAGTAGTGAGAGCACCGATCGTATTTCCGTCAACAGCCGATGGCAAGTTAACCGATGGGGCGATATATTCCGGCAGATCTGGCGTAGTGTCCTTGCGACGGATGGCCGACGGGTTCCTGACGACACCTTCCAGCGGGTCAGCATTCCGGGCGCAGTAGATTTCTATGCATAATCCCGGATGGATATTTTTGAGCAGGTTGATGTTATCGGAAGTTGCCTTGAGCCTGATATTCCAAGACCCGGAACCACCATCAACCCCATGGCTATCGCTATAGCTGATAACGTCAGTCAGCTTGCCAAAATCGGCCAGGACGGCACCGTATCGCGTGAGAATACGAAAGACAAAATTTATCGACGACGATTCATCGAAGTTGGGTTTCCCAATTGGCGCGTAAGGCTTGAGAGTGATGACCATACATTAGTCATTTTTGACGACGCAAAGTATAATTAGAGACGCGATCAACACCTGTGACGAGGTATCGATCGCTAACCTTTTACCCCCTAAATCACTAGGAGAGGCTATGACAGATATTAACACCGATGGCAGTAATGCTGCCAAGCCAAGCCCACTGACAATTACACCAACACCACCCAGGAACCAACGGATTCCCGCTTGGGTCAATTCGGCAGAGGCAATTTGACCATCTAAATCGTTCCATGCCCCTGCCTGAAACTTTGATGATGAATGTGCTCATTTTTATTTCTCAATCCGGATTAGTTTTGTTGCGATGTTTGTCCCAGAAGGCTTGAATGATCCAGCATCAAATTTTGCAACATCGATTGCACCTAGAGATTCAAGTTTTGGGTGAGGCTTATCGATCACGATCGAGAACAGCAAACCGTCCGGCTTCAGCCACTTCAATGCGTGAAGTACATGCTTCACATCCTGGCCTTTGCTGAATGGGGGATTCATCACGACTCGATCGTAGATAGGGGAAGGCGTTTGAGCCAGAAAATCCCCTATTATTACCGAGTTGGCAATCATTTCAAGGATTTCTTTGCATTCCGATTCCACCTCAATAGCATCAACAGTTGTGGCCCCATATTTTGCGCAGGCTCTAACTAATGCCCCGTCGCCCGCTGAAGGCTCCAAAACTTTACACCCTTCAACATCTGCCAGCATTGCTACTGTGCTTGCCACTTCGTCAGGAGTGTAAAACGCCTGTCTTTGCTTTTTCGTGTCAACCACAACGCCTTTACCTAGCGCTGTATTCAGCTTTTCTGCCGGGTCGCGATCAAACAGGAATGCTTGCAGGTTGGTTTTCCACTTCCCGCCCAACGTCTCGATCGTTTTTTTGACATCCAAGTAGATCTTTCTGTCCAATTGGCCTGGTGGCAAATGAAGTGCCATTCCGTCAATTCGCGATTGCCCCAAAATTGAAGCAACTTCTTGAGAAATTTTGATGTCCGCCATTGTTGTTTGTCCTTTTAAGGAGGTGAATTTACGGTTGGAGCTGTTTCGCCCACAGTCCCGATCGAATATGCTCGATCGCTTGGTTTCGGATGTCTCGAAGCAGATGACGAAGGGGCGAATCTTCGCGGATTAGGCTGTTGATTTTGCTAAGGTCGATCGCGTTTTTGGCAAACTCCGAATCCAGCCAATTTCTGGACAATGTTCGCCGCTTGATAATCGTGATTTCACGCGGAATCGCACCACAGCTTGAGCGCTGACCATAAATCCCAACCGTCTTCAAGCTCCCATCCAAATCGCCCGTGATTGATTAGTGGGGCATTTAGCGCAGTGAGCAGGTCGAAATAATTCCGCACTTGCCGATCGGAGCACCCTAATGCAGCTCCGATCGCGGGTTGGGTCGCGGTAAAAGAAGTGTCTTGGATCAGGGCGACGATCCGAGATATTTTTGATATTGTGTCGAGTGATTTCATGCCTTCCGGGAGAGTAAAGCCAGAATCTTTACGTGAGCGGGATCCCCCCCAAATTCGCGGAGGCTACCCATATAAGATTGTTGTAGTTCTTTCTGCGTCCATTCCTCAGTCTCTTCCGTTTCTCCCACCGCCGATACAATATCCAATCCGCAAGGCTCAATGCTATCCCGATCTTCAAAATACCAGTCATTAGTATTGCATCCAGCGACAAGGATCAAGCCGTTCTCAAATTCTAAAACCTCAAAGTCTTGGCCTGATTCACCTTCAGGGCTTTTTACACTGACAGTCAGCTTCTTGGCGATTAGAGTTTTCATGATTTTCCGTTTACTGTTACTTGACCTTTCTAACATAGCAACCCGGAAAAACAAGGTCAAGGTTCAATTCCGATTAAGTGTCACAATGCCAGTTTATTGCGCTGCATAAAGCTAGGTTCTAGTGTGTTGATTTCGGCGGTGATGGCATCCCTGTTGCTTCGCAAGACGGTCGGCCACCCCACCCCACCTCAATCAACCTGGCTTTCATCCCGACGTTGAACGGAGTACCGTTACAACGCGGGGCTTCCCGCCGAGTTTGCTAAATGCTGGGAACTCACACCCAAGACTTTGAGTGATAGGGTTCATGTTTGCTCGAATCCTCAATGCGGTCACACGGAAGACCGAGATATTAATGCGGCTCAAGTCAATTTGGCTTGGGCCAGGGGTCAGGAACTGGCCTCTTTAGTCGCGGAGTCGGCAAGCTCTACTTCCTGCGGAAGCATGAAGCAACTTGCGGCGAAGAAACGACAGACACTCCTTGCTCAACGAAGTAGCAAGGAGTAGTTCATAGTATCGCCTAGCGCTAGCGGGACATTAGCCAATGCCGTGACATTATTGTCAGACAGTACAGGCAGTAATCCAGGAGTTGCATTAAAGGCGGATGACCGTATCCGAAACATCGACTGAATTTGGTCAACAGTCGCGATCGTATTTGTTAAAGTGCCGTTAAAGTACTTGATATCGTTGGTTGCCGCGTCGTACCATTTTTGAGCCGTTGCCGGGGTGGTCGGCGCAGTCGCTAGGGTTGGGATAACCTCAATATCATCCGCCCATAGAATACGCTTTGCCTCTGTCCCGTTGTGGCC
>JBOFTL010000266.1:0-3684 GCA_051652045.1 Microcoleus sp.
CAAGTTGGGGTGAATTGGTCAGGCAACTTGAATACAAGTGCGATTGGTACGGTCGCACTTTAATCAAAATAGACCGATGGTTTCCCAGTTCAAAACGGTGTTTTGAGTGCGGATACATTTTGGAAAAATTGCCGTTGAATGTCCGAGAGTGGGAGTGTCCTAATTGTGGGGCTCATCACGACCGAGATCTCAACGCAGCAAACAATATTCTGGCCGCAGGGCTTGCGGTGAAAGTCTGTGGAGCGACTGTAAGACCCGAACAGAGTAAGTCTGTTAAGGCAGGTGCGAAAACCCTGAAAGGGAAGAAGCAGAAACCTAAATCGTGAGGTTTGGGAATCCCTGCCGTTCTACGGCGGGGAGGATGTCAAGTGTGTACCGAAGTAGCGGCGGCGATTCAAGCCGGAGTTCCTGTTGGGGGAGTGTGTTTGTCTCCGATTGTCAACAATCCGGGTTGGGATGACGATCGACACTGCTATAATGACCCGTGGGATTATTGCAATGCCAAGGGCGATCGGGAAATTTACCACCCTTTGGCGGATGAATTGCAGTTTCAAAGGCAGCAAATTGAAGCGCTGTTGAAGTTAAATAGATAACAGCGAGTTAGTTATCTGCCTTGTCATGGGGCGATGGGGGGTTGTTAAAGAAGTAATAATTTTTAAGCAACCTAAAAATGAATCTTGAACAATCAATAAGTCACCGGTTTCAAATTCGTGGAGCCTCACTTGATGATACCCATCAAATTTGCGATGTTTGTGTTAACGCCGTGCGTGCCTTAGCAGCAAACGACTGCACACCCGCACAAATTAAAGCATGGGTAGGTGATTTAACACCGGAAAACTATCGCGCAGCGATGCAAGAAAGGGGAGAAGTTATCTTTGTTGCTTTTCAAAAAGATAGAATAGTTGGCTTTTCGTCTTTACTCGGAAATGAAGTTCGCGCCGTTTACGTTCATCCAGACTGCACTCGTCAGGGAATTGGCTCGACACTACTTAATGCTGTTGAACGTGAAGCCAAGTGCCAAGGCATCAATAAATTACAAACAATAGCACCTCTTACGGTAGTTCTCTTTTATCAAGCGCATAGCTATCAAATCCTCACAAAATCTACCTTTCCATTGACAGATGGCATCGATATTCCCTGCCTAAAGATGGAAAAACGCCTGTTTAATTAATGGATTTTTTGATGCTATAGCAGTCCTAAATCAGTTGCAAAATCGATCGAGGGTAGAATCATTATAGTGTAAAGAGCTCGATCTCGTATTATTTTTCAAATCATTTAGGATTGCTATATTTAAAGAAGGTACAGAATTTATTTTGACTTTACCAATTAATTAACATTCAGTAATTCTACCCGATCTAACCTAAGATCTAGACTGCCAGAAAGCTTGCTGTCTGAATTGTTTGGGTTGGGTAAAACTATTAGATAAACTAACAAAATAGAAACTGGCGATCGGGCGATCTGTATCACAGGAAGCGCAAACTTATCTGAACTATACTAGAAAAAAGATTGTCAAAAACAGGCAGGATGTATGCTGAATTTAGCAGGATACGCAATTTTCGATCGAATTTATGCCGGTTCTCAGAATTTCTAAGTATGGAATCTATTCATTTTGGCTGGGAAAGAATCTCAAAGATTTAGAAAGTGAATTAGCTACTTATTCAGGTGCAATGGGCCATTTTAAACAACAAGTAGCTCAGAATTCTCTGAATATTTATTGGCAAGCTGCGCTCTGAGGCGATCGATAATAATTAGGTTTGATACCATTTTTTTAAAGTTATGAAAGACTTTCGCAAACTGGGAAGCGGGATAGTTACAATGTCTTGTCATCCTCGATCTCTATCGGATCTTTAAACAATGGTATGAGGTAAAAGATTTTAGGCTTTAGGTTGTATGTTGTATGGTGCGTCGCCATAAACAATTATCGTTGCTGGCAAATATTTTCGAGCGACGCACCCTACGGATTGTGGACGATCGAAGGGTTATTTTTCCTCAGATTTGGTATCATATAAACTAACAAATTGGCAACAGCTTGCTTAAAATTCGATCGCAACTTCCTCCTTACCGCCCAACAAATCCTGCGCAGCCTCCAACATACTCTCCGCCACATCTTTCAAATCTTCGCGACTTGCTAAATATGTTTTCAAAGCATCTAACGGATCTATACTATTATTAGCATTCAACTCCGGCAATCGCGGCCTCGCTAGCTGACTGACTAATTCCGGTTGAATTGTGTAGCTGTGCGCTGCGCCCAAAAGCACGTGCAATTCGGCACTGTCAATGAGATCTAATTGGTCCGATCGCAATTGATAAATCAACCTCACCACCGCATCTGCTATCTCTTTTTTTCCAATAGCTTTCACTAACTCCGCCTGCGGATTTTCCGACTCCGATACGTTCACTTTAATAGTTTGAAAAACGCGCACCGGTAAGGCGCAAAATTCCCATTCAGCTTTACCGCGTTCCAAATCGATCAATACAAAGCCTTTTGCTTCTTTCTCTTCGCTAAAATCCACTCGATCGATACTTCCCGGATAAATTACTGGCGGATTATTAGCAGCATTGAGATTTTGGTGTTTGTGAACGTGACCGAGAGCAACGTAATCAAAACAAGGGCGAGTTAGCATGGAAACAGGAATGTTAAAACCTTTACCTACTGCCAAAAAACGCTCGGCACCCAAACTTGCTTTATCTGCCATTAAATGCGCTAACAGTACGGTGGGAATTTCAGGATTGAGGCGGCGGATTTCGCCTTCCATAGCAATTGTGAGTTTTTCAGTTAATAATTGATTGACATCGCCCATCGACAGATTTTCAGTTTCCGATCGCGTCATTAAGGTCGATCGAGTCAACCAAGGTAATGTTACCACTTGTACGGGTCCGCTGCGGGTTTGAATTAAATGAGTTTCCAGGCGATCGCCTACAATAAACTTAGGTATGCCTAAAGTGCGGTAAATTCCCAAACTCGCGCCGCCCTGTCCCTGAGAATGTTGGTCGTGATTTCCTACTAGCAAAACCGTCGGAATTTCGGCGTCAACCAAGCGGCTGAATTGGCGGGCAAAAGCTTCTTTGACAAAGGGCGCAGGCGTCGCATCGGGGAAAGCATCGCCACCGAAGATAACTAAATCTACGGGTTCAGAAATTGCTCTGTCAATGCATTTACTCAAGGAAGCAGCAAAGTCTTCCAATCGCGTATTTAAGCCTGTTTCTGGATTGAGTCGGCCGTGGGAAAAACCGCTGCCCATGTGGATGTCTGAAAGATGTAGAATTTTAATCATTATTGTTTCTCCAGTTAGCGATATTTTCAGTCTTTAGTGAGGATTTCAGTTTTAATTTTATTTCCGTAAGCTGTAAGGTGCGCAGTGCGCACCCTACGCATTCATCAGGCATAAAAGGGGTAAGTAACCAGGATTTGGTATTATTTATTATATTCAGTCTTTGTGACATACTCCCACGTCAAGCGAGTACGCTATGACGTGGGCGTCTTTGCAGCCCGATGAAGGGTATGCAAAATTTCCTTCGTGATACTGTTATCTGTAGTTCCGACTACAGAAAGATTCCCACTGGGCGCGTTTTATACTTGGGAAAATGTCCAACCCAAGTCTCTTTAAATTAATCGCGGCGTTAAGATCGCGATCGACCATCAGAGAGTTTTGCTCATCCCAATAATCTCGAATACTGCAATCG
>JBOFTL010000267.1:0-3395 GCA_051652045.1 Microcoleus sp.
TACTAAACCTGCGGAAGCAACTGGCAGAATTCGCACTCGCAAATCCAACCAATCACCCCAAAAAACTGTGAGGCTGTCTGTGAGAATAGTTTTAATTGATGTTGTTTTCATGGAGAAGGAAGAAGGAAGAAGGAAGAGGGAAGAAGGAAGAAGGAAGAGGGTAAAAGGCAAAAGGAAGAGGTAATAATTCAGCCATGAGTGCGAGCGTCCTCGCTCGCAAACTTTAACATTAATCGCCACTTCTGAAGCTTAACATTTTAAAATACCAAAAAATTGAGGCTGCTGCACTGTTCTAATTTTCCCTGAATGAAAGCCAATTTTTTTGATGGTAATTCCTCTTGCTGGCGGTTGAGCCAAATTGCTTGTAAACCCGCAGCTTTAGCACCCCAATAATCTGCTTTGAAGCTGTCGCCGATATGTACGGCATCCTCTGCATTACAGCCGTGTTTTTGCAAAGCAATCTCAAAAATTTGAGAGTCTGGTTTTGCTGCGCCTGCTTCGGTGGAAATTGTAATTGATGTAAAATATTCAGTTAAGTTTAAGGCTTTTAATACTGAATAAATTCGCGAATCAAAATTCGAGATTACGGCTAATTCAATTCCTTGTTGCTGCCATTTATTTAAGGCAGACACTACGTCGGGATAGACAAACCAAGGTTCGGCTGTGGCAAAATAAGCATAGAGTTCCTTAAAGAAAGTGGAGAAGTCAGAAAATTGTTTGAAAACCCCGGCTATTTGGAATGCTTTAGCAGAAACTTCTTGCCACCATTCAAATTCTAATTGGGGAATTTTTGCTGCTTCTACTCCGGGAAATGCCATCGGAGTTGCAGAGGCGAAGCTTTGGAAAAAAGCTGTATGTATTTGTTCGCTTGCTACATCTACTCCAAAGTTTTTAGCTGTTTTTGCGTAGGCTTCCCCGACACTACCCCGCACGTCGAATAGCGTGCCAGCAGCATCTAAAAAAATAACTTGTTTCATGGGCGATCGAGCTTTGTTCTGCATGAATATTTTATCATTTTCAGGTCTGAATATGCTAGGTGCGTTGTGAAATGATTGTTTTCAATAGCGATAATTATTCAAAACGATACACCCTACTTTGATAATTGGGACGATCGGTAAGTCCACTTAATTAAATGCAAGATCCAAATCACCCAAAAGCTTACTGGTCCGCTTTTCTTCCTTCTTCCTTCTTCCTTCTACTTATCACATTCGATCGATTGCTTTAACAGGAATTTCGATCGCAAATTCGACGCCACCTGTTGCTAAATTATTTACTGACAATCTTCCTCCGTGTTCTTCTGTAACAATTTTATAGCTAATTGCCAGCCCCAACCCCGTACCTTGACCTACTGGTTTAGTGGTGAAAAATGGGTCAAAAATTTTGGATGTGATTTCTTCGGGAATTGGCGGGCCGGTATTCGCGATCGCAATTTTTATCCAAGGTTGTTCTAACTCTTCAATTAACTTTGTTGCGATCCTAATTTCTTTGGTTCCTTCCCGCACGGTTTCTAATACCTCAACAGCATTGATAATGATATTCATAAATACTTGGTTGAGTTGGCTGGGATAGCATTCAATTAGTGGCAGAACGCCGTAATTTGTAATTGTTTGAATTTGAATGTCGGTTAATTTGTGGTGTAATAATAGGAGAGTGCTGTTGATTCCTTCGTGTAAGTCTACCTCTTTAGTTTCGGCTTCATCCAATCGAGAAAAGTTGCGGAGGGAAATTACGATGTCGCGAATGCGGTTGCTGCCTTGCTGCATCGAACTCAGAATTTGCGGCAAATCTTCTTGAATAAAGTCTAGTTCGATTTCTGTTTCAAATTCGTCAATTTCTTCTGGTAAATTGACTTGATTTTTTTTGTATAAACCTATCAATTCGATTAAATTTTCCGCATATTCTTGGACGTGGGCGAGATTGCCGTGGATAAAGCTGACAGGATTGTTAATTTCGTGGGCGATTCCGGCTACCATTTGACCCAAACTCGACATTTTTTCGCTTTGAACTAACTGCGTTTGGGTTTGTTTGAGATCTGCTAAAGCTAATTTGAGTTCTGTTGCTCGATCGCGCAACATTATAACTTGTTCTTGGGTTTTTTCAAATAACTTTAACTGCCGCCAAGCGCCGATAATTGCCAGCACTAACAGCAGGCTGACAATTGATGTGAGCAAGTTTAATGGTAGCAGTTGAGATTCGATGTTTTCGCGGGGAATAATCAGGGCGATCGACCAATTAGCTTGTTTGAGTGGCGCGTAGGCAATGTATTTCCAAGTACCGTCAAATTCAGTATATTTTATACCCTGCTGTTTATTTACCATTTTGCGGGCGATCGCCCTTAAATTCTGGTCTTTTGCTGCTAGGAAACTCGGCACGAGTTTTTCTGCGGTTCCTCTCTGTTTCGGATCGGGATGAAAAATCGGTACTCCTTGAGAACTTAAGGCAAAAGCATAGCTTCCATTGCCGTAATTCAGAGTGCTAACTACATCCGTAACTTGCTGCACTCCGATCGATCCGCCGAAGACTCCGATCGGTTTTTTTCGCCGATCTAAACTTGGCCGTATCGGCACTGCAATCGGCACTACAGGCCGCCTGCTAGTGCGGGCAATTATCGGATCGGAAATGTAAATTTTTCCGGCCATTGCTTGTTGAAAGTAATCGCGATCTTTGATGTTTGTCGCAGTCAATCCGATTTGTGTATTGTAAGTGACACCGTTGGGTTTTGCTAGTAATAATACCTCGAATTCTTGCAGGCGATCGACTTCCGATTTTAAATAAGTTTCCGCCGCAGACCATTTCAAGGAACGGACGATCGGGGTACTGGCGATCGTTTCTATTTCTGCTTGGCGCGTCTCCAACCAATCGTCAATTGCCCCGGTACTTTGCTGAACTTTTAGTAAAACGTTTTCTCTAATTTCTTGTAGAATAATTTGTCGCACTAATTGATAGCTGATTGAAGTAACTGCAATTATTGCTAGAGTTATTCCTGCTAAGATTGGCACGAATACTGCTTGGCGATTTGGTTTGGATTGCTGCAATATTTGCGATTTTTTATTCTCTAGAATTCGCTTCAATTTGAAATTTTTCATTGAGCTTAATTAGACACTCGTAAATTAGCTTTAAGTTACAAATACAGCAGATTGCACCTAGAATGAACTACACCATTCAATAGAACAATCTTCGCAAGAATACGGCATTGTCAAAGCTTGTAAACTCCGGAGTTAAGGGTAGTTACAGACTGCTGGAAAGACGATTGAAAATTCGATCCCCCCTAGCCCCCCTTAAGAAGGGGGGGACCGGAAACCTTTTTAAGTTCGCTCGATCGAGAGCAATAAGATTAGCTGGTAGTGCGGACTTAAGTCCGCACTACCAACTATTTTGATTACTGGTAATCGAGT
>JBOFTL010000268.1:0-9293 GCA_051652045.1 Microcoleus sp.
ACAGTTCGGACTCTCAGCAGAGTGATTCCCAATCCAGAATTTCCCCAAGAGAATATCTTAATTGAAAAACATCCTGATTTTGTCGCAGCATACTGCGAACTCGTGCAATTACTCGGTCATCAAATTGCGATCGTCCGAGATAAAGGCAAAGTTATTGCTTTTTTGCCTCCTACAAGTCGCAAGCTATTTTGGCAAGGCGTAGCAGTAGAAATAATTGACATCAATACTGATGTTAATTTAGATAATAATTTAATCGCTGAATTGGTAGCAGGTGCGCCGGAAGCTTTATCGATGTGTGCCAAGTATTTGCATATGTGCGAAGTTCCGGCACAGCATATCGGACTGTTGTATATCAACCAAGAGTTTCGATCGCAATTACCACCGGGAATTCACGCTTGGTGGAAAATCGGACGTTCTTTGCAAACAGAAGTAATCGATTTGCGACTGCAAAATATGGAGATATCCGGCCAAGAGATTTTATCAAAAGATAAAGTACCTTTGCGCTTGAATTTGACTGCTGGTTATCGCATTCAAGATCCGCTGCGGGCAAAAAATGGTTTGTCGGATATTGCCGGATTTTTGTACAAAGAATTGCAGTTTGCTTTGCGCAGTGCGGTGGGCGAACAAACATTAGACGCGCTGTTAGAAAGTAAAGGCGCGATCGATCGCAGCATCTCTGAATACATCCGCACCAAAACCTCAGATTACGGCATTGAAGTCGATTCTGTAGGGGTGAAAGATATCATTTTACCTGGTGAAATTAAGACAATTTTGAGCAAAGTTGTGGAGGCGGAAAAATCCGCGCAAGCAAATGTCGTGAGACGCAGGGAAGAGACGGCGGCGACTCGAAGTATGTTGAATACGGCGAAGGTGATGGAGGATAATCCGGTGGCTTTGCGTTTGAAAGAGTTGGAAGTTTTGGAACGAATTGCGGAGAAAATTGACAGGATTCAAGTTAATGGAAGTTTGGATAGTGTTTTGACGGATTTGATTCGGATGAATCGAGAGTGATGTAAACTACCCCAACATAGCATGAAAAAAAGAAGCGATCGCCCCCTTTAGCCAACAACTAAAAAATGCGATCGCCCTTTTTATGCTATCGATCGACCGAACCCATAATAATGTCGATACTGCCCAAAATCGCCACCAAATCCGCAACCTTCACGCCGCGCAAAATGTGAGGAAACACCTGCAAATTATTAAAATCCGCCGCCCGAATCTTCCAGCGCCAAGGAAATACAGAATCGTCGCCGATAATATAAATTCCCAACTCGCCCTTACCGCTTTCAACTCGCACGTAATGTTCGCCCTTGGGAATCTTAAAAGTTGGCGCAACTTTCTTGCCGATAAACTGATAGTCAAAACCGTTCCACTCGGATTTCGGTCCGCCTGACAAGCGCTTCGCTTCCAAATTCTCGTAAGGGCCGCCGGGGAGTGCTTTTAGTGCTTGGCGGAGAATCTTCACCGACTCCCGCATCTCGCGAATTCGCACTAAATATCTGGCCAAACAATCGCCGCCAGATTCCCAACAAACATCCCAATCGAGTTCATCGTAACACTCGTAGCGATCGACCTTCCGCAAATCCCAATTAACGCCAGAACCGCGCAACATCGGGCCGGAAAGTCCCCAGTTAATCGCTTCTTCCCGAGAAATTGTACCCAAGCCTTCAATCCGGCGGCGGAAGATCGGATTGTTGGTAATTAAACGTTCGTATTCATCAATTTTCGGAGCGAAGTAATCGCAGAAATCTTCGCACTTATCCACCCAACCGTAAGGCAAATCTGCCGCCACTCCACCGATGCGGAAATAATTGTTATTCACCATGCGGTAGCCCGTAGCAGCTTCCCACAAATCCAGAATCGGCTCGCGATCGCGCATAGTATAGAAAAACGGAGTTTGCGCGCCCACGTCTGCCAAAAACGGCCCCACCCACATCAAGTGGTTGGCAATCCGGTTCAATTCCAACATGATGACCCGAATGTAACTCGCCCGTTTGGGAACAGCAATATTCGCCAATTTTTCGGGTGCGTTTACCGTCACCGCCTCATTAAACATCCCTGCCGCGTAGTCCCAGCGGCTGACGTAGGGCACGTACATTACATTCGTGCGGTTTTCGGCAATTTTTTCCATCCCCCGGTGCAGGTAGCCCAAAACAGGCTCGCAGTCCACCACATCTTCCCCGTCCAGGGTGACAATTAACCGAAGTACCCCGTGCATGGAGGGATGGTGCGGCCCCATGTTGAGTACCATCGGTTCGGTTCTAGTCTCAATTCTTGACATAATTGATATTTGGGGGTTGGTAATCAGTCATTAGTCATTAGTCATTAGTCATTAGTCATTAGTTATTTGACTGCTGACTATTGTTGATTTTTGTTTCGTTCTTATAGATTATGAAGGATATCGGGTCTTGTGAGAAGGATTTTCCCGCATCAGATGCAAGTGCTGACAGCTATCACGTCCCGGTTTTGGGTAGCGAATTAATTGCGGGTTTAGCCGTGCGGGCGGGCGGACATTATTTGGATGCGACAGTGGGAGGTGGGGGTCACACCAGTTTAATTTTAGCTGCTGCGCCGGACGTGACGGTCGTGGCGATCGATCGGGACGCACAAGCCATCTGTTTTTGTCAAACCCGATTTGCCGGTCAGCCCGTCGAGTTTTGGCACGGCAATTTTGCTGACTATAAGTCGCAAAACGCCAAATTTGATGGTATTATAGCTGACTTAGGCGTCAGCTCCGCTCAGTTCGATATCCCGGAACGGGGCTTTAGCTTTCGCCATGAAGCTCAACTAGATATGCGTATGAACCAACAGCAATCCTTAACCGCGGCAGAAATAATCAATCACTGGGAAGAAGCTAAACTAGCAGATATTATTTACCAATACGGCGAAGAAAGGTATTCCAGGCGGATCGCGAGAAGGATTGTGGCGCAGCGTCCTTTTCAAACTACAACAGAACTAGCAGGGGCGATCGCCTCCTGCTTCCCACCGCAGCAGCGTCACGGGAGAATCCATCCCGCCACCCGTACCTTCCAAGCGCTGAGGATAGCCGTCAACTCGGAACTAGCATCTCTAGAAACTTTCCTCCAACGCGCCCCCGACTGGCTAAAGCCCGGTGGTAGGCTGGGAATTATCACCTTTCACAGCTTAGAAGACCGACCCGTCAAGCACCAACTCAAAGCAACACTCAGTTTGCAGGTAATTACAAAAAAACCAATTTCACCGCAGCCTGCAGAAATCGCTAGAAATCCCCGCGCTCGTTCTGCTAAGCTCAGACTGTCAGAAAGAATCAGCTCGTAAAGTCTAGCTAGCAATCGATCGATTCGGACACTTTTTTAGCTAACTCGGCGGGAATTCCCACGCCATATCGTTTACAGGTTGGTGTGGAATGAAAGCCAGGTTTATTATGCAGACATAATAGAGAGACAGTGGGGCCCGACGTGTTCCTTACTATAAAACGCCGTAGAGAGAAACAATTTGGAGTATCTCGTTCGCGAAGCGGTCCCGAAGGGTAGGAAGATCTAGACATCCTTAACAGGACTCAGATGCCCAAACTATATCGCTTGCGATTAGTGTGGGAGCGTCACCAGGGATTTTCACAGGAGTGGTGAAACTTCAGGTTAATCTAAGTAGGTCAACAATCCTTGCCTGAAGGCGAGGGGTGTAGTAATTGCCTCACTCTTTCAGGAGTGGACTTGTAAAGCCGTGCTTCTAGCACGGAGTTTCAGACCCATTACTCTGATGACAGCATTACAAGCTGCTTGTGGGTGTACGATCGGACAAAACGTACAATTCGACCCGCACTCCCGAAGGCGTTCCATTATGTGGGATGTCTGTCGAAAAATATTCCCTGACGGATCGAAATGCGAGAAATACAGGGCGCAGTAGCAAGTTCGGTAAGGCTTAGACCTTACTGAAAAACTGGGTTGAAAGCCCCCTCCTTTGAGGAAGGCTTTGCAGAGCAGCTCGAGTAGTTCTGATTCAAGGGATTGCAGCCGTAGGGCATACGGTCAAGATGCTTTCTGAGGGTAAATTCATGGGAATCCCGATGAAGAAAGAATCTTCTTCCTATAAGGATGGAGAATGTCACACCTGATCAATTCGCCTAGGAGTAGGGGATAGCATGAGTCGGGGAGACGGAAGCAAGCTGAAACTGATGGTAGTCGATGATGAACCCGACAACCTCGATTTACTTTACCGGACGTTTCGACGCGACTTTCAAGTTTATAAAGCAGATAGCGCCCTCAGCGCCCTCGAAGTTCTGGACGCAGAGGGCGAAATGGCGGTGATTATCTCTGACCAGCGGATGCCGGAAATGAACGGCACCGAGTTTTTGGGCAAAACAGTCGAGCGCTTTCCCGATACGGTTCGCATTCTCCTGACGGGATACACGGATGTTGAAGATTTGGTAGAGGCTATCAACTCGGGTCAAGTTTTCAAGTACATCACCAAACCGTGGAACCCAGAAGAGCTGAAATCGACTATCAATCAAGCCTCGGAAACATACAAATACTACAAGCAGCGCTCCCTCGCACTGCGTCGCGCTTTGCGCAGAGAATCTCTGTTCAACGATGTGATGAGCGCGATTCGCGGGTCGCTAGATTATTCTAGTATGGTACAAAATATTGTCCAAAACGTAGGTCAAACTTTTGAGGCAAGCTATTGTATGCTTAGGCCGGTAGAGGGCGATCGCTTGTTACCGAGTACGTTCCCCTACCAAGCCCAAGCAGAATCGTCCAGCAATTTTTCTTTTGATGAAAATTTGTTGACTGAGGCTGTGGCGAGCAGCAGAACTCAAGTACACCAAAGCAGCGATGGTGGGATCGACTCAGTTCAAATTGCCGTACCGCTGACATACCAAAAAGAATTGCTCGCGGTACTGGCACTGTGCCAGCAAGGCGGCAGCAACCCTTGGTCTGCCGAAGATATAGGGTTAATAGAAGGCGTAGCAGCTCAAGCTGCTCTCGCCCTCTCCCAAGCCCAACTCTACCAGCGAACTCTGGATTTAGCCCAGCAGATGCGCAACGAGTTAGGAGTGGCCCGCCAAATCCAAACTAACTTGCTGCGCCAAAGCTGGCCGGATTTTGAAACTATCAGAGTTCAAGCCTGCTGCTATCCGGCCCGGGAAGTTGGAGGTGACTTTTTTGAGGTCTACGTCCACTCGCAAGGGGATATTTGGCTGGCGGTGGGAGATGTTTCAGGTAAAGGAGTTCCGGCAGCGTTATTTATGGCCAGTGCCATTTCGGTAATGCGACGGGAACTCAGTCAAGAAACTTCTCCCGAACCCGGTCAAGTCATGCATAATTTGAACAGCAGTCTGTCCGACGACTTGATCGGCAACAACCATTTCATCACGATGGTTGTGGCTCGTTACACGCCATCAACGGGACACCTGGCTTATGCCAACGCCGGTCACATCTATCCGATTGTTTGGTCCCACTCGGAGGTGCAAGCTCAAACCACTGCCGGCACGCAGCCAGCAGAGCCAAATTTCCTAAAAACTCGCGGCATTCCCTTGGGAATACTGCCGGTGTGGAAGGGCAAAGCGGGTACGATCGAACTTAAATCAGGAGATGTTTTTCTGCTGACGAGCGATGGGATCACCGAAGCTAGCGTGACCGTCAATGCTGGAGGCGGCCAAGAAACTCGTTCCATGCTCCAACAAGAAGGGCTTTGGCAGCTCTTGATTCAGGAGCCAGGTTCCTTAAACTTGGACAACTTATTAGCTCGCATCCGAGCTGACAATCCAATTCAAGAAGACGACCAAACCATACTCTCTTTGGAGGTTCTCTGAGTCTATGAATACTGAGCTTCACGTACCAAGCGACTTGCGGTTTTTGACTATTGTCGAAAATTGGCTGCTGAGCAGTTTGGAAGTTGAGCTAGGTGAGCATGTCGATTGGCCTCGTCAGTCAAATCGTTTGCGCTTGGTGCTAGCAGAAGCCTATTCCAACGTGATCCGCCACGCCCACAAAGATCAGCCCGATTTACCTGTTTTGATTCGCTTGGAATTAAAAAATCGGGATATTGCTTTAGAAATCTGGGATTACGGTAAAGGCTATGAAATGGATACTTACAAGCCTCCCCGGCCGGAAGCTAAACAAGAAAGCGGCTACGGTTGGCTGATTATGAGCAGGCTTATGGATCGGGTTGACTATACTTTGCAAATAGACGGTCGCAACTGTCTGAAACTGGAAGCGAGTTTACCTGAAAAATCTTAGTCAGTTGATAGTTGATAATTGACAGTTGACAGGTAGGGGCGGTGCCCCCGTCCCCGCCCGAAGAGTTGACAATTGACAATTGACAGTTGATTGTTGATAGTTGACAACTATCATTAGGAAGAAGCAAGACGGAAGACGGAAGACGGAAGTTTTTCAAAGAACTCCCAAGTGGGGAAAATTATTGAATTCTAAACTTTCATTTGCTTCTGTCTTCTTTCTTCTATCTTTATTGATTATTCGATTTCGATCGCGAGCGTAATTTTAGCAGTTCTTGGGGTGAAGCTAATAGTTTGACGGTAAGATCGAGGATTTTTTGTTGGGGATTGAGGACGAACAACCATCCCAAATTAACTGTAAATATGGAAGTTTTTACTTTGCCACTGACTTGAATTTTCAGACAGCTACCTGCTAAAGTTTGGCTGTTTTCCTGGTGGGGATAAAGCTGCATTCCTACCGCTTCTGCAGTCAGGTAATCCGCGATCGCGCTTCGACCGACTACTGGCTCTTCAAACGGCGCATTGAGAACTCCTTCACCGTCAAACAAATCGGCCGCTGCTGCAAAATCGCCAGCGTTGAAAGTTTCAAAGTAACGCTGGATAACGGGTTCTTTAATTCCTGGAAAGAGATTACTATCACTTAAAATATGTTGGGTGGTTGCAGTCATAAAATTGCGAGACTTAAACTACGAGCATAACTTTTATTAGTGTAGTTATTTTAGGCAGCTCGCGCACTCTATCAAAGGATATAAGTAGAAGGAAGAAGGAAGAAGGAAGAAGGAAGAAGGAAGAAGGAAGAAGGAAGAAGGAAGAAGGAAGAAGGAAGAAGGAAGAAGGAAGAGGGAAGAGGGAAGACTGAAATATAAAATTATTTTCAAAGTACGATCGCCCAAATACTGTACAATAATCTTTTCTGCTGATTATTGTCAACTGTTCTAGGACGGGTTGATTTACTGTAAACTGTCCCAGGTCAACTGTTAACCGCAGATCCGCGCAGATAAACGCAGATTATTTGTGTCAACTATCAACGATCGACTATCAACTATCAATCGATCGCGAGCGGGGACGCTCGCACTACAACTATCAACTATCAACTATCAACTATCAACTATCAATTTATGCTTTGCGATTACTTAGTACAAATTCTCACTGCCCGCGTCTACGACGTGGCCCAAGAATCGCCCCTAGAAGTTGCTCCCAATCTATCAGCACGCCTCAACAATCAACTTTTGCTGAAGCGAGAAGATATGCAGTCTGTCTTTTCCTTTAAACTCCGGGGGGCGTACAACAAAATGGCGCAACTGTCTTCGGATTTACTAGCCCAAGGTGTCATCGCAGCTTCCGCCGGCAATCACGCCCAAGGAGTCGCCCTCGCCGCCCGCCAATTGGGAACTCGGGCGATTATTGTCATGCCCGTAACGACGCCTCAAGTAAAGGTAAATGCGGTTGCAGCCCGCGGTGGAGAGGTAGTATTGCATGGGGATACTTACGATGATGCTTGCGCTTTTGCGCGCCAATTAGAAGCGGAAAAAAACTTAACTTTTATTCACCCTTTTGATGACCCCCACGTGATTGCGGGACAGGGGACGATCGGGATGGAAATTCTGCGACAATATCAGAAACCAATTCACGCAATTTTTGTGGCAATTGGCGGTGGTGGATTGATTTCGGGAATTGCGGCTTACGTGAAACGATTGAGGCCGGAAATTAAAATTATCGGCGTGGAACCTGTGGATTCAGATGCGATGAATCAATCTTTAAAAGCTGGGAAAAGAGTGCGTTTGTCGCAGGTTGGTTTGTTTGCTGATGGCGTGGCGGTGCGGGAAGTTGGCGAGGAAACTTTTCGGCTGTGTCAGGAGTATGTGGATGAGATTATTTTAGTAGATACGGATGATGTTTGTGCGGCAATTAAAGATGTGTTTGAGGATACTCGATCGATCTTAGAACCTGCTGGTGCATTGGCAATCGCGGGTGCAAAAGCTTATGTGGAAAGGGAACAAATTGCGGCAGAAACATTAATTGCGGTTGCTTGCGGTGCGAACATGAATTTCGATCGACTGCGTTTTGTAGCAGAAAGGGCTGAATTTGGCGAACGCCGGGAAGCAATTTATGCTGTAACAATTCCCGAACAAGCGGGAAGTCTGCGCAAGTTTTGCGAGTGTTTGGGCAAGCGCAATTTAACTGAATTCAGCTATCGAATAGCCGATGAAAAAGAGGCACATATTTTTATCGGAGTGCAAATTCAAAACCGGGCAGATGCAATAAAAATGGCTCAAAGCTTTGAAGCTTGCGGCTTTAAAACTATCGATTTAACTGATGATGAGTTAACCAAATTGCACTTGCGGCACATGGTGGGAGGCCGTTCGATGCTGGCGCATCACGAACTGTTTTACCGCTTTGAATTTCCCGAACGTCCCGGTGCGTTAATGAAGTTTGTCGGTTCGATGAGTCCTAACTGGAATATCAGCGTTTTTCACTATCGAAATAATGGTGCAGATTACGGGCGAATTGTGGTAGGAATTCAAGTGCCGCCGGATGAGATGAAAGAATGGCAGGCATTTTTGGATACACTGGGCTATCAGTATTGGGATGAAAGTCAGAATCCGGCTTATAAGTTATTTTTAGGATAGAGTGATTTTCTCTCCCGCCGGAGGTTTCAGATGAAAATTTTCTCGATCTATCACCAAAATATTGCTATTTTTTGAGAGCAAATAGCAGCTTGAAAAATAGCAAGCAAGTTGCAAAACTGGTTTCATCTCATGAAAAAACGGGCGATCGCGATCGTAGCATCAAAGCAGATGTCATCAAAAAAGTGGGTGGAAACCCCATGCTTTTAGCACGGCTTTACAGTTCCCCTTGCGGGGTGGAGGGGTATGGTTGCCCCTCGGGTGAGGATATGGTTGTCCTCGAACTCCCTTACGGGGTGAAGTTAGCTTCGCAAAAGTTTAGAGTCGGTACTATCCAAATTGCACTGTCTTACCCCTCGTAAAACTGTTTAACAACTTGGTTCTAGAGCCTGGAACTAGCTACGCATTCCAGGGTAGGAACTGAAACACTTGCTCTAAACGGAGTCAGTGAA
>JBOFTL010000269.1:0-11095 GCA_051652045.1 Microcoleus sp.
TAGAGGCGATCGTCCAGCGGATTTTAGCTTTCCGCCAAATCACTCCTCTCGATCGACAACTGCTAAAATCAGCCATGATGGCATCAAACGGACTCAACAGTAAAGATCGGTGTCACATCAGCCAAGTTTACGAGGGCATCCAAAAAGGCTTAATTTTGGTAGTGGAATAAATTGTGAAAAATTGACGATCGAGTTTGCACCTGCTAGAACTTCGTTCAAGCAGTATTTTTTTCTCAATCCTGTGGAGAGATTTTATATTTTAGATTTTAGATTTTAGATTGGGAAATTGTAGTAAGGTGCGCAGTGCGCACCCTACAGATATTGAAAACACAGGAAGATTTCGGTTGTTTACTGGCTTTGTGGCTGCACTATCAACTATCGACTATCAACGATCGACTATCAACGATCGACTATCAACTCTCAACTCTCAACTATTTAACAACCAGAAACCAGTATAAGTGACACCACTATCATCGGGCTGCACCAACAAAAAATGCAAACCTTTACTTTGTTGCTTGCGTTGTTCGTAAATTTTCGCTGCCGCTTTAACTTCGCTATCTTCAAAAGTTGCAACTACAAATCTATCTGCCAATCCAGCTTCTAAAATCAACCCATTGGGAGCACCAGGAATATAATTTAAACTGAAAGGATTGGCATCCTGAAGCCACCTCGCCAAGCGCATCGATTGCCGCCCGCCATCAATAATAACTCCCGGTACGGGTATTGTTGAAGGCAAGCCTAAATTCAGCGGTAGTAACGATTCTGGCATTTCCAAAATTGGGATGGGACGCCCTGCAAAAGCTTCTACGATATCTCCGGCACGCAGGGAAGCAAAACGCCATTTGTCACCCCACAAGTTTTCCGGTAAGGGAACGGGGGGTGGAGAATCAAGGGCGATCGGGCTGTAATTTTCTCTAGTATAATTGGGCAGATTCGGATATTCTGTCGCTCGTTTTTGCAACAGCGATTTCAGGGCGGCGGTACGGCGAGTTGCTTCTACTTTAATACCCAAAATTTTAGCTGCTGCTGCGATTAAAGTTAGGGATTGAGGTCGAAATACTTGAATTAAATCGGGAAGATTTTGGATTTGAGATTGCTGCTGCAATTGGGAAGCCAGCCAATCGGAATTAGCTTGTGACTGTTGGCAAAAAGTGCTAAATTGAAAACTGCGCGCTGCGTCGCAAATTAATAGTTCCCACAGCGGTTTGCCAGTTTCGTCTTGGAGGGGGCGGCGGTAGAAATCGGCTTGCCAAATGCGCATGGGAATTAAGTTATCTGAGTTGATTATTCGATGATTTTAACATATAGAAGTTGCGCAGAAATACAGTAAATTGCCCCCAGAATAAAGTAGACACGCCTATCGGACAATCCCCTCAAGGACACGGTACTGCCCAATTACGTCCTAGGGTTTGAGTTTAATTGCGGCTTAAAAATCCCGAATCTCGGCCGAAATATAAAGAGTTGTTTCAATCCCTAATAGGGTTTTAGTTTAATTGCGGCCGCCTGTTTCAGAAACCTTGTGGACTTCAATGAACCATGAATCAGAATCCCCCCGCTGAAGCGGGGGGAGTATGTCAAACCTACCGATTCAGCGAAACCAGGCAAAAAACACCGTTCGATCGCCCGCCATTCCCTCCAGCGTCAATCTGAACTCGAACATCCCAATTCTAGTATCGATCGCGCTCGATCGCCCGCAAAATCTCCCTCACATCGCGCGGGCAAGCTGCGGTTATCATAGATGAACGCAAACTTATATTCCCATCCCGCACCTGCCATGAACCCAGCCCTGACACAATTTGGCGCTCAAATGTCCCACCTGACGGGAGTTCGAGCCATTATGAAAGATATTATTGAAACTCTCAGAGCCGGTAGCGGGCAAGAATTTATTAATTTAAGTGCGGGAAATCCGGTGATTTTGCCCGAAGTCGAACAGTTATGGCGCGATTGCACTGCGGATCTTTTGGCTACCCCGGAATACGGCGAAGTTGTGTGTCGTTACGGATCGAGTCAAGGCTACCAACCGTTTATCGATGCGGTACTGAAAGATTTTAACCGCCGCTACGGACTGAATTTGACCGATCGAAATATTTTAATTACTCCCGGAAGTCAATCGATCTATTTCTACGCAGCCAACGCCTTCGGCGGCTACACTACCAACAAACAGCTCAAAAATATTGTGTTGCCTTTAAGCCCGGATTACACTGGTTACGGCGGCGTTAGCTTAATTTCCGAAGCAGTAATTGCTTGCAAGCCAACTCTCGATATTGACGAAGCCAATCGTCGGTTCAAATACCGCCCGGATTTCAGCCAATTGAAAATTGATGAAACTTCAGGCTGCGTCATTTTTTCCCGTCCCTGCAATCCCACCGGCAACGTTTTAACAGACGATGAAGTTCATAAAATAGCAGATTTAGCTGCTGCTTTCGACGTGCCGGTATTCGTTGATTCTGCCTACGGGCCTCCGTTCCCGGCGCTGAACTTTACCGAAATGACACCGATTTTTGGCGGCAATATCGTTCACTGCATTAGTTTGTCAAAAGCCGGACTGCCGGGGGAAAGAATTGGTATCGCGATCGGCGACGAAAACATCATTCAAGTATTAGAATGCTTCCAAACAAATATGTGCATTCACTCGCCGAGATACGGACAGGCGATCGCCGCCCGCGCGATTAATTCGGGAGCCTTAGCAGACATTGCCCTCAATGTAATTCGCCCGCACTACCAGAGCAAATTTGCTGTAGTTGAAGGCACATTAGATCGATCGATGCCGAAGGATTTGCCGTGGTATTTGCACCGGGGAGAAGGAGCTATTTTTGCTTGGTTGTGGTTGAAAGATTTGCCGATGACTGATTGGGAATTTTATCAAGAATTAAAGAAAGTCGGCGTGATTGTGGTACCGGGAAGTTCGTTCTTTCCGGGTTTGCGGGAAGATTGGCGGCACAAGCACGAGTGTTTGCGCATCAGTTTGACTGCTACAAATGATGAGATTGAAACTGCGATGCAACGTTTGGCTCAAATGGTTGCAAAGGTTTATCAAACAGCAGTAATTTAGTGCAGCAGCGGGCGCGATCGAGGCGATCGACCTGTGTGCGATATCATCAGGAATTGAAAGGGGTGCATCTGGCGTTTTGCAAATATGCCCTCATCCCCCAGCCCCTTCTGGCAAGTTTGCCAGAAGGGGAGCAAGATCTTCAAAGTCCCTCTCCCAAGTTTGGTAGAGGGATTTAGGGTGAGGGCTACAAAAATGAGATGCACCCAATTAAAAGTCCCCCTAGAAGGGGAGCTTGTCTCCCATTTTCTCAGTCAAATTTATTTCAGTGGATGGTGGTCTGCGAGGATTTTCTCAACTCTAGCTTCGTCAATTCTGGCAGCTAATCTAGTTGATTCGTGGTTATCGCGGATGGTTTTTGCTAAAGTAAAAGAGGAGCCAACAGAAAAAGTTAAACCCATACCCACAAAACTTTTGATCCAAATATCAACAGGTAAATAACAAATTCCGATCGCCGTCGTAGAAGTGGCTAGAATAAAAGAAGCCCAGCATTGAAAAATCCAGGCATTAGTATCTTTAGGACGTACAATTGATTGTGTCATAACGCCTCAAGCTCAAATATATTTTTGGTTCGATTAACTTAAAGAATAGATAAGCTGAGTACGGCGGTCAGGATAGTAAGGGACAGTTTATCTAAGCGCACAGTGCGATCGAGCTTGTTACTAGAAACTATAATGCTGTAGGTAGGGTTTCAGTCTCGAGTATTTTGGCTGGAAGCAGACAGTTGAGAAACTGGACTAAGGAAGTATCGATCGGGAAACATCTGTCGATAAAAAATATATCATTCATGCTACCAATAGCGGAAGTTCGGAGCGAATACCTTCCTCTATTTGGAGTCGATCGCAGTTATAATAAGTGAGGAGTAGAAAAGTGATGCTTGATGCCGTCGAGTTCGATGCTAAGTTGCTTTCGGGACAAGCCTGTAGCTTTAAAAACGGCCGTCAGTACATGAGCCTCTACCAAATTTGTGAACGAAAGTAATGTCGTTTTCGACTGGGGCAGCAGTTCAAAACTGTTGTAGTTAGATAACTCGATGAGTGGTGCAAAGAAGCGCTTGCCCGTTTTGGTTTCAGAGAACCAACCACTAACCCACTGTCGCAATCTATCCTTCGGCAGCCTGAGATATTGCGCTGCTTCAGGGATAGAATATATAGGAAGATCGCGCGGCTCGAAATTGTGATTATTAACCATATAATTTATCGCCAACCTAAATATTTTAATTTTGGCACGGCAGGCGGGCGATCGCAACATTGAAATGTGCTGGATTTCCTCGAATAAATCTTTGCATATTTCCTGTTATTGTCATTGCTCTCGTTCGCCATAGCGTTCCCGAAGGGTAGTGAAGTATCAGTCCTACGGACAGGCTCCGCCAACGCATAGACTTCGGATCTGCTTCAATGGAGATCCAAACGCATTTCATTGCTGGTTATGAAACCAAGGCTGGTGTAGACTGGTTTACCCGACGGGGACGCATGGAGGATGACTCGCGTACAACCTAGAGATTTGAGGTAATCTATTGCCATTTGAGTTAATTGCTTGCCAAAGCCCCGTCCTCGGTAAGCAGGTTCCACATAAACACCCCAAATATAGCCGTATTTTCTATATTCTTTTGCAAATGCTTGAGGATAAAGCCCCGCAAACAACTGACAGCTTGTAGAACCTACCACAACACCATCAACTTCGATCGCAAATGCTTTGTAACTGAGTTCTTGCCGCGCGTGAGTGATAAACTCGATCGTAATGTCAGACCAATTAGGCTCGATCGAACTATCTGGAACATCATTATCTCGCCAAAGGCAATAAAAATGTTCGGCAATTAAAGCATCTTCGTGCGGGTATGTCTCTCTCAAGTTAATTTGCTGTGGATTTGAAGGATGATTCATGACAATTTGTACGATACAATTCTCAATCGATCGCGAGCTCCCGACGCTCGCACTATAACTATCAACTATCAACTATCAACTATCAACTATCAACCTGTTTCTGGGAAATTGCATAACCGCAACGGTGTTCTCCATTAATAATCCAGTGCGTCCGCTCCACAATACAATCAGGCAATACAGCAGCAAACATTTCCAACTCATTACCGCAAACACTCGGAAAAGTTTCAGCTACATTAGAAATCGCACAATTGTGTTCTATTAACACAAAACGATCGCCTTTAAAAGTGCGATCGCAAGTTCCATCTTCTATAGATTCTCCAGGATAGCATTCTGCCATGTAACCTTCAGCCCTGCGCAGCGCTACCAACTGAGTCATCCGCTCTTGGAGCGAACCCGCACCCACCAGCCGGCGGTATTCCATCGCCTTGCGCTCCCACTGTTTTTGCAGGATAGTCATCACTTGCTCGCGCCCGACTGTTTCCGCCAGCGTATCTAGGAAAGAAACCGCAAAATCGCCGTAACGGTTCGGAAATCGATCGCGCCCTTGAGCTGTAAGCTCGTAAATATGTTGCGGCCGTCCCATACCGGACTGATGCGACTGATACTGAATCAGCCCCTCACCCTCTAAATCCTTCAAGTGGCGGCGAATCGCCTGGGGGCTGATATCCAAAGACTCTGCTAACTCCAGAGCAGTCCCTTGACCCTCCTTGAGCAAATACTGCAAGATGTCTTGTTTAGTGGAAGTCTGCTGGCTCTGCATCATCAGAAAAATGGGTTGAAACCCCGTCCGAAAAGGACGGCTTTACATCAGTTTTAGGTTGGTGTTAGGGGTGGAATTACCACCCCTGCAAATCTTGCTACCGCCTTGGAACTACTTCCAAGCCCCATGCCTGCAGGCTGGGGTGAGTGACCTTCACAAAAAAATTATTTTTGAAACTTTGACAAGATCGATGTTGTTAATGTAGCTTAAAATATATTAAAGCAACAAGTCTGTTGCTTAACTTCCCCGAGCGGTCTAGCAGAAATCGCTCAAGCCCCCGGTCATTGCCCCGTCTGCCAGCCAGAGAGCATTATCAGAACACTGAACACGCAAAACATGAGTTCTACCACAGTCAAAACCCTAGTCAACCAGCCCTACAAATACGGTTTCGTCACCGAAATCGAATCAGACACCATCCCCCGCGGCTTGAGCGAAGATGTAGTCCGCCTGATTTCCTCGAAGAAAAACGAACCGGAATTCATGCTGCAATTCCGCCTCAAAGCCTACCGGCAGTGGCTGAAAATGGCGGAGCCGACTTGGCCCCACGTCCACTATCCCGCGATCGACTACCAACAAATTATCTACTATTCCGCTCCCAAACAAAAGCCGAAAAAACTCAACAGTTTGGAAGAAGTCGATCCGACATTGCTGGAAACCTTCGAGAAACTCGGCATTCCCCTTTCCGAACAAAAGCGCCTCGGCAACGTCGCCGTTGACGCCGTGTTCGACAGCGTTTCCATCGCCACAACTTTTAGAGAAAAACTAGCCAAAGATGGCGTTATCTTCTGTTCTATCTCCGAAGCTGTCAAAGATTATCCCGAATTAATAGAAAAATATCTCGGCAGCGTCGTACCGGTAGGCGATAATTTTTTTGCAGCCCTCAACTCCGCCGTATTTAGCGACGGTTCCTTCGTCTACATTCCCAAAGGCGTTAAATGCCCGATGGAACTGTCAACTTATTTCCGAATCAATAACGGAGATTCCGGCCAGTTCGAGCGCACTCTCATTGTGGCAGAAGAAAACAGCTCTGTTTCTTACTTAGAAGGCTGTACCGCCCCAATGTTTGATACGAACCAACTGCACGCCGCCGTTGTAGAATTGGTAGCGCTGGATAATGCCGACATCAAATACTCAACTGTGCAAAACTGGTACGCCGGTGATGCGGAAGGTAAAGGCGGGATTTACAACTTTGTAACTAAGCGCGGTTTGTGTCAGGGAGTCAATTCTAAGATTTCTTGGACCCAGGTAGAAACCGGTTCGGCGATTACTTGGAAATATCCCAGTTGCGTGTTAGTCGGCGACAATTCGGTAGGTGAATTCTACTCGGTAGCGCTGACCAATAACAAGCAGCAAGCTGATACCGGAACTAAGATGATTCACGTCGGAAAAAACACTCGCAGCACGATTATTTCTAAGGGAATTTCGGCGGGTAATTCGGCTAACAGCTATCGCGGTTTGGTGAAAATGGGGCCGAACTCTAAAGGTTCGCGCAATTATTCTCAGTGCGATTCGATGTTGATCGGAGATAACGCTCAAGCGAATACTTTCCCTTACATTCAAGTGCAAAACAATACTGCGAAAGTTGAGCATGAAGCTTCGACTTCTAAGATTGGAGAAGAGCAATTGTTCTTCTTCGCCCAGCGGGGAATTTCGGCGGAAGATGCGATTTCGATGATGATTAGCGGTTTCTGCAAGGATGTTTTCAATCAGTTACCGATGGAGTTTGCTGCGGAAGCTGACAAGTTGCTGAGTTTGAAACTTGAAGGAAGCGTTGGTTAGAGGTAAGAGTGACAGCGGATTGTGCATTAGTTGTAGGTTGGGTTGAGGAACGAAACCCAACTCCGAAATCCAAAAAGAAAGTTGGGTTTTGCTTATTTCAATCCAACCTACCAATGATTGATTGTAGAACCCAAAAAAAAGTTGGGTTTCGCTGCTCTCAACCCAACCTACTAATGATTGATTGTAGAAAACCCAGAAAAAGTTGGGTTTCGCTGCTCTCAACCCAACCTACTAATGATTGATTGTAGAAACCCCAAACAAAAGTTGGGTTTTGCTTCTTTCAATCCAACCTACTAATGATTGATTGTAGAAACCCCAAACAAAAGTTGGGTTTTGCTTCTTTCAACCCAACCTACCAATGATTGATTGTAGAAACCCCAAACAAAAGTTGGGTTTCGCTGCTCTCAACCCAACCTACCAATGATTAAACCGCTTTTTTGGCGGAGGAATGAGGAAAAAACAAAAAATGATTGTTGAAAATAGTCCAGTTGTGCTATCGGTTCGCGATTTAACTGCGAATGTGGAAGATACCCAAATTCTGAAGGGTTTAAATCTCGAAATTAAGGCGGGTGAAGTTCACGCCATCATGGGCCCTAACGGTTCGGGAAAAAGCACTTTTTCCAAGATATTAGCCGGACATCCGGCTTATACAGTGACGGGCGGCGAAATTAACTTTTTGGGTCAGAATTTGCTGGAGTTAGCACCCGAAGAACGCTCTTTAGCAGGTGTATTTCTGGCTTTCCAATATCCTTTGGAAATTCCGGGAGTTAGCAATCTGGATTTCTTGCGCGTGGCTTACAATTCTCACCGCAAACATCGGGGATTGGAAGAAATGGATGCTTTTGATTTCCAAGATTTGGTAGAGGAAAAGCTTGATGTTGTCAAGATGAATGATTCTTTCTTGAACCGCAGCGTCAATGAGGGTTTTTCGGGCGGTGAGAAAAAGCGGAATGAGATTTTGCAAATGGCTATATTAGAACCTAAGTTAGCTATTTTGGATGAAACTGATTCGGGTTTGGATATCGATGCGCTGAAGATTGTAGCTGGCGGCGTGAATCAGTTGTCAAATGCTGAGAATTGTATGTTGGTAATTACTCACTACCAGCGCTTGTTGAATTACATTATTCCTGATTTCATTCATGTCATGGAAAGCGGCAAGATTATTGCCACTGGGCCGAAAGAATTGGCGCTGGAATTGGAAGAGCGCGGTTATGATTGGGTGTTGGAAGAAGAAGCAACTTTCTCGGGAGCACAAGCGCGATGAGCATTCAGGTTGCTAGTAAGGAAATGTTTTTGACAGATCTAGTCGATCGATACAGTAAGCTGGCAAAAGCTAATGGTAAAGTCGGCGCTTTCGATTTGCAAAAAGTGCGGGATGCTGCTGTTGCATGGCTGCGGGATGCGAGTTTTCCGACGGTAAGGGATGAGGAATGGCGGTTTACTGATTTGTCGCCGCTGCTGCAATTGCGTTTGAATTTGCCGGAGATTGATGGATCGAAAATTCAGCTTGCTGATTTCATTTTGCCTGTCAAATCGCCGAAAGAATTACCATATAGATTGGTATTTGTCAATGGTGTTTTTGCACCGCATTTGTCAACAGTGAGATCGCCCGATTTACCAAGTTTACCGATCGAACTTTATGCAGGCAATTTATCTGACGTACCGGAAGCTTATCGCGCCCGCATCAATGATATCTTAAGCCAACAACAACCGCAAAACGATGTATTTACTGCTTTGAATTTGGCAGGTTTGACGGATGCTGCGGTGGTATTCGTACCCGCTAACTTGCCTGTCGAAATGCCGATTCACTTGCTGTTTTTGACAGTACCCGGTACATCGCCAACAATCGCTCAACCTCATTGTTTAATAGTAGCAGAACGCGGCAGCAAAGTAACTCTAATTGAGGATTACGCAACTATCGGCCGCGTACCTGCATTTACGAATGCGGTAACTCAGGTTTTTGTCGGCGAAAATGCGGAAGTGAATCACGTGCGATTGCAGCGAGAAAGCTGGGATGTGTTTCATATTGGCAAAAGTTCGATCGAACAATCTCGCAACAGTCGCTATGCCTGCCATGCTATCAGTATGGGTGGCAAAATATCGCGGCACAATTTAGATGTCGTGCAGCGCGGTGAAGGTACTGAAACAACATTAAATGGTTTAACTTCAGCCTTTGGGGAACAGTTAGCAGACACTCACAGTTCGATCGGTTTCAATCACCCTCACGGCACCAGCAGGCAATTGCATAAGTGCATTATCGGCAATAAAGCGCGCGCTGTATTTAACGGTAAAGTGTTTGTTCCGAAAGCCGCACAATTGACAGATGCCGGACAATTAAGTCGCAATTTATTGTTATCTCCCCGCGCGCGCGTGGATACCAAACCGCAGTTGGAAATTGTGGCGGATAATGTTAAATGTTCCCACGGTGCAACTGTCAGTCAGTTAGAGGATGATGAACTTTTCTACTTGCAAAGTCGGGGTTTAGATTTGGAAACCAGCCGCTATTTGCTGATTGATGCTTTCGCAGCGGAAATTCTGGATAAGCTGCCAGTTTTAGGAGTGGCGAAAATGCTTTCTACTTGTGTAGCCGTGCCGGAATCATTGGTGTAGGTGGGACATAAATTATGACCCATTATCTCAGATTCAGGTAGGACGCATTACCCCAGATTAGGACACAGCACTGCTGTGTCCCTACAGATAAATTCTACCAGTTTCGATCTGTATGAGCGAGTTCACCAATCGCCTTACACAGTAGACACTAGGTTAAATAAATCTGCTCCTGCCTCACGAAATCTCACTGTACTGGCAGAGGACAAAATATCAGGTAAAAGCGGTTTTATCGGCGAGCAAACAATGGATTTCAAATTCGATCGCGCACAGCTTTGTCGGGGCGAATTTATGAGATATTTGACTTATTTGGAGATTAAAGCTTTGGAGATTAAAGCAAACCACCTCTACATTTAATTAGAGAGGTCAGACTACCAAATATAAAAGGTTATTAGCTACTACCGAAGAGTCGATTTGTTTGAGAAATTCTTTGAAATCCCTGCCTTCACCACCTCACTGTCAACTGTCAACTTTCAACTGTCAACTATTTTTGGAAATTATGACACTTATTCAAGAAAAAACCCTAGCTGCAAAAGTTCGCGGCGATTTTCCGATTCTGAATCAAAAAGTTAACGACAAACCGCTAGTTTATCTAGACAATGCAGCTACTTCTCAAAAACCTTTAGTCGTGCTGAATGCTTGGCGCGATTACTACGAACAATACAATTCTAACGTCCACCGGGGCGCTCACACTCTCAGTTCAAAAGCAACTGATGCTTACGAAGGTGCCAGAGATAAAGTTGCTGCTTTTATCAATGCCAATTCCCGACAAGAAATTGTTTACACTCGCAACGCTACCGAAGCGATTAATTTAGTTGCATATTCTTGGGGTTTGGCTAACCTGCAAGCAGGAGATGAAATTATCCTGTCGGTAATGGAACATCACAGCAATCTCGTTCCTTGGCAAATGATAGCTCAAAGAACGGGTGCGGTGCTGAAATTTGTCGGCGTGACGCCATCCTATGAGTTCGATTTAGAACAGTTTAAAACGCTGATTTCAAATAAAACAAAATTGGT
>JBOFTL010000270.1:0-19814 GCA_051652045.1 Microcoleus sp.
AAGATCGGGCGATCGAGGGATGATTTTGGTTGAGAAAAATCAGATTATTTTGCCGGACGGCGCGCAGGAATTGTTGAGGTATGCGGTGTCTCCGGTATCCGTACCGAAGATGGTTTGGAATTGTTTGACTGCGGTGGAATCTGCGGGAGTTTGTCTGACAATTTGGTATCAGGTTGTTGAGAAAGCTGTGGAGTTGGGCTACGAGGAATCTGTGGAGTGGATCGAGGCGAATATGGAGAAGTATTATGATGGTTTGCATCGGGGTTTTGAGTGTGAGGGTAAGATAATTAAAACGAAGGATTTTGTACTGTAGTTTGTTTCGATCGCGGGCGATCGGGTTATAATTAAGCGAAGCAATCGCATAGACTCTGAAGCTAAGCGGAAGATTTATAAATGAGTCAACCCGGATTTAGGAAAAACTGGAATTGAGAGCTGCAAAAATTATTGAGTATTTAGACAAATTATGTGGTAAGTAAATTAGGCGCGATCGCACTTCCACTCTGTTCATCCCCAACCCTCAACTCCGACTCGCAACACTGGAAGGGCGACAGAATTTAGAAGCTGATTTTCTGATATTTCATCAAGGCAAATTAGGGATACTGAAAATTGACCGCGAATCATCGGATACAAACGAAACAGAAGATGAAATTCAAGGATTGTTTGTAGATTCTGACATCAGCCTTGTCAAAGATTACGATACTACCCGATGCAGCGAACAACCGGATTTAGTCGTGCAAGAGTTTTTGGAAATATTGAATAACGCATAGGCTATGTACAAAATCTTACATTCCGCGAAGGCGGACAATGTTTTGACAATCTTCCCAACAACTTATTTTGAATTAAGTCTCGCACCAGGCCCGCTCGGCCGTCCAGTGTCTGTCTGAAGATTCATAAATTCTCAACCCCTCCAACCCGGTATTTTGTATCATCTCCTCAACTTCGCTTAGAGTAAATGCCGCTTGCAGTGAATCGCTGAATAACTGTTTTTGATGCTCGTTGCAATCTGCCGCATACATCTCGACTAAATTATCCCTCATTTCCACTGTTTCCGGTCGCAGTAAATCTCGCAAAAAAATACCGCCGTTGGGCTTTAACACCCGTTTGACTTCCTGCAAAAACGGCAGCGGATCTGGTAAATGGTGGATAATACTGTTGGAAATCACCATGTCAAAATGGCTGTCAGGATAAGGCATCGCCTTAGCATCAATTAATTCCAGAGTGATTTGCGATCGCGCTCCGGCATTTTCCACATTTTGCGCGCCCACTTTCAGCATATTTGCCGATAAATCGATGCAATTTAATTGCCATTCCGGCCGCAGTTGGCAAAGGGCGATCGGAATTCGTGCCGTACCCGTACCCGCATCCAAAACGTTTCCAAAAACCGGCCCTAAAGCAGCAGCACTATTAGCAAATGCAGCATTAACCTGAGTAAAGTCCATCGAATCGTATTCGATCGCCTCTTCCCAAGTATCCATAACTTCCGGCTCTAAAACTCGTTCCATAAAATTTGTCCTGCGATCTACTATTTCTATATAAAGACTGAGTTTCGCTTGCAAAAGCTCCACCAATTCCGGTTCCATATATCTATAACTATCCGGAATTTGCAAACAAATAACTTTCTTGCCTTCAAGGCTTTCAGGAAATTTCTCGCGCAGTCGATCGCCGTGTTTTTTTTCCATGACAAAGATCGTATCCGCCCAGCCGATTAAACCCTCTGTTACTCTAATTCTCGCATTTTTTTCCGTCCCGGCCGATCGAACGCTGTACCCACTAATTTTTTCGCAGATTTTCTCTGCTGTCAAACTCCGCCACTTATTCTGGCTGCAAACAAACAGTATCTTAATTTTATCCACAAACCAAATAGCATTATCAATTCTATCTATATTTTAGATTAAAGTTAGGCGACTGAGGTTTTGTGCCTTGACGGTACTTTTTTGACTTTTTGCGATTGGCGTGATTTAACGGTCGATCCTCGTTTCTCGTAGGATAGCAGATCGACTATGATATCAAAAAGAAAGCCGTCCTAGAAGAACGGTGCTTTAAACCCATTTCTTCGGTAATAATTACTGATATTTTGCAAAACAGTCATGCACAAACGAGTTTTCCAGATTGTAATTTTACTTGTCCTTCCCTTCGCATTAGTTTTCAACTCTTGGGCGCAGCCTGCAGTGGCGCTAACTCCAGAACAGCAGCTATTGAGCGAAGCTTGGCGAATTGTCAACCGTTCCTACGTAGACGACAGTTTCAATCATAAAAATTGGTGGGCGATCCGCGAACAAGCTGTCAAGCAGCCACTGAAAGATCGCGAGCAAACCTACACGGCGATTCAAGGAATGTTGGCCAATCTGGACGACCCTTTCACTCGACTGTTGAAACCCGAACAATACCGCAGCTTGCAGGTGAATACTTCCGGGGAACTGACAGGTGTGGGGCTGCAAATCGCGATCGACCCCCAGACGAACGAACTGACAGTTGTCGCTCCTTTGGCGGGTTCACCGGCCGATCGAGCCGGCATCCAACCCCTCGATCGGATCGTGAAAATTGACGGCACTCCCACATCAGAATTAACCCTAGACGAAGCGGCAACTCGAATGCGCGGCCGGGCCGGTACTTCTGTTACTCTAACCGTGGAGCGCGAAGGAACAGACGCTGCACGGGAGATACAGTTAGTGCGCGATCGTATTGAACTCAACCCGGTATACGCCCAAATGCAGTCCGGGCCGGACAATATACCGTTGGGCTACATTCGCTTGACCCAATTCAGCGCCAACGCTACTGCTGAGGTGACGCGCGCGATCGACAGTTTGGAAAAACAAGGGGCTGCAGCTTACATTCTCGATTTGCGCAACAACCCCGGCGGGCTGTTGCAAGCGGGAATTGAAATAGCTCGTTTGTGGCTCGATTCCGGAACGATCGTCTACACGGTAAACCGCCAAGGAATTCTCGGCAGTTTTGAAGCATCCGGACAAGCTGTAACAGACGATCCGCTAATTGTTTTGGTGAATAAAGGAACGGCCAGCGCCAGCGAAATTCTGGCAGGCGCCCTGCAAGATAACGGCAGAGCTCAACTTGTGGGTGAAAAAACTTTCGGCAAAGGGCTGATTCAATCGCTGTTTGACTTATCTGACGGTTCCGGGTTGGCTGTAACTGTGGCTAAATACGAGACACCGAACCATACGGATATTAATAAATTGGGAATCGCGCCCGATCGAGTAGTACCTTTAGAGTCAATCTCGCGCGATCGAATTGCAACCGAAGCAGACTTGCAATATCAAGCAGCACTCCAATTACTCAAAGAAAAAACTGTGATGGCCAAGTCAGCATAAACCAAACTTACGCAAGTTCGATCGCCCGATCGAATTCTCAGGCTTGTAGTGAGGACTTTAGTCCTCAACATAGAGCAGACTCAAGTCCTCACTACAAACTAACCCGAACAGCCGATCGAGCGCACGCCTTCAGATTTGGTGATATTGCTGGCCAGATTTTCTCTAAGGCTCAATCTCAGCATCCGGTGTCGGAGGTTCCTGCAAAATCACCGGGCGCTGCTGCGGGTCAACTCGATTGCTTTGCTCTTGCATTACAGTTTTAGACAGACTCGGGTCAAAGTAGCGAGTAAAGTCCGATCGCGACTTATCCATCCGCCCTTGAGTCAGATTCACTTCCGCTTGAATTTCCTGCAACTTTTCTTGCACGGCCTTGTAGTGAGGCAAAAGCTGAACCAAAGCAGAAGTAGCGCAAACTGAAATTACGATATTTATGGTCAGCTTAACTCCTGTTTCGGCAGCCAGCGTTTGATGAGGGTTGGAACGCGGGCGGCTGCTAGTGCGGCGAGCAACGCGAGGGGAGTTTTTTACAGGTTGCAGTGGGGTAACGGTTGGTTGAATCGCTTGCATGATTTTTTTTGACAAATATCTGAAACTGATGTTTGAGAGTTCACAAGAAAAAATTCTTATATTTCCTAGTGATATTCAGATCCGTTGACATTGCAATTATACGGAACTAGCGATCTCATGAGGGCAGGTACAGAAGCACCCCTTCGTTATACTGCGTCTCTACGGGCGATCGCGATCCTAATGCCAGCCTCTTAGATCCAATGCCCGAGGGCATAATTTAAAAATAAAAAATGCCTGCCCTGGCATTCTTATCTTACAGACAACAAACAATCTACTCCAATGTGGCAGTAATTGTCTGCAATCTCTAGATTTGTGCGATCGGGCAAGCATCTGGCAGTTGCAAGCTGGTATCTTGAAACTACTTGTACAGTTCAGTTGCCAGCCGGAAAGCCATGATTCCCGGAATCAAAGCAATTACCAGCGCTACGAATACTTGAGTATCTGTTAAAGCCATATTGAGAAAACTCCTTTTCACAGGCACGAGCTTTCACCAATGTGAGATAAATTGGCACTTTTGGGAATATTTTGTTGCAAAAATTTACAAGAACCTTAAAAATTTGATAAATCAACACTCCCAGTTTTGCCCTGCTTATTTCCCAGACACTTTCTCGATTCTCAACGTAATTAGGCCATTCCAGGTAATGAGTCTGCTTCGATTTCAAAATGTAAGATTCTAGAAAATTTCTATATCAATTGTTAATATCTCATTAAATAATTTATACAAGCAAATATTCCAACCATTATTTTTGAATTGGTTGGGGTTTCATCCGATCGAGTGTTTGATGCCATTGTAGGGCGATTGCTTTTTGATGGCAAGTCTTACATGGGTACGTGCGTTCTGGTTCATAAGCTGAAACACCAAGCAGCACAAGGGTTTTAACCCGCGTGTAGTATTTCTACGGGGGAACTTCAGATTAATGGAAGGAAGCTCCAAACCCAAATCGTGAGGCTTGGGAATCCTCGCCGTTAAGAAGGCGGGGTGGATGTCAATCCTTCTACCCTCTGTCTGCCTTATGCCTTCCTTCTGCCTTCTTCCTTCCTTCTGCCCTCTATCTGCCTTATGCCTTCTGCCTTCTCCCATAGCAAAGTCGCCGCATTGAGTTAAGATCGATAAAGGTGACACTAATTTTAAAGAGAGCCAGTGATTTGCACTGCGCTCTTGGCTTGCAAATCTTAGGTGCGCAAAATAGTTAATGCTAGATCGATTTCTCGATGCTTCACCCAATTTTGGAGTAGACGCTTTTTTATTATTGTTGGTTTTGGTGGCTTTAGAGGCCGTACTTTCTGCTGACAACGCGATCGCCCTGGCCTCTATTTCCAAAGGTTTGGACAACGAAAAACTACAGCGACAAGCTTTAAACTTCGGTTTAATAATTGCTTTCGGACTGCGAATTGCACTAATTTTAACAGCTACTTGGGTCATCAAGTTCTGGCAATTTGAATTGCTCGGAGCTCTCTACTTGCTGTGGTTAGTGTTCCAGCACTTTTCTTCAGATACTGATGCTGAAGGAGAACATCACGGCCCGAGATTTTCTTCTCTGTGGCAGGCAATACCCACGATCGCCCTGACAGATTTAGCGTTTTCTTTGGATAGCGTTACTACGGCGATCGCGATTTCTGATGAAATTTGGCTGGTGCTAACTGGTGCCACAATTGGCATTATCACTCTGAGATTTATGGCCGGCTTGTTCATCCGCTGGTTGGATGAGTTCGTACACCTGGAAGATGCGGGCTACATCACTGTAGGCTTGGTGGGAATGCGGTTGTTGGTGAAGGTAATTAACGACAATTTAGTACCGCCGCAGTGGCTGGTAGTTTCCAGCATTGCGCTGCTATTTGTGTGGGGATTTTCTAAGCGAACCAGCGAACAGATCGAACTGCCAGAATCGTCAGAAATTAATCTAGATCGATCCGATTCAGAAGCAGCATTGCCGGAATCGCAAGGACAAAAGTCAGAAATTTAATTCTCGCCTATGTATTAAGTTTGGAGTATTAAGTTTGGAGCGAAGATTCTCTTGAGTCTTGTAGGACATTAAAAAGGGAGAGGCGGAATCGGAAAACTCGTTACCGCAATCTGGATGTGCGGTAGTTCGCGCTGCACTCTAAGCACCTAGACCTATATTTTAGCGTACTTGCAGCGCGATCGATACCCTTTTGAAAGCCGAGTTCGTCGATCTCCCTCTCCCCTTCTTCCCCTCCTGTCCAGAAGTCCGACACCGACCGATCTCCAATACACCCTCCGCTGCGGAAAAGCCTAAAAATTTTTGTTTTTTTAATAAACCGGAAAAGAAAGTTAGAAAGGATCGGGCTTTGCGGTACAATCTTGTCTCATAAGTCAATTCTTAAATTTTTCCAACTTCAACTGCCGGAGTCTCCAGTGACGGGCTCTGCCTTAACGGAAACGCACTGGTGGATAGAAGCTTTGAGATAAAGCCAGAAGATTGCCTGCATTGAAATCTGTACGATCGCTGCGGTGTCGCGCATCTTGTCGCGGTAATTCACTTGCGGGCGATCGAACCGAACCTTGTTTAATATCTGGTTCAGAACAGCGGTGGGTGTCATCGCTGCTGCCTGCGGACGGTTAAGAGCCAGCTCTCCGGTTGAAGCAGGAACCCCGCATCCGCGAGGGCGGGAAACCCCAGCAACCCGTTGCGGTGGCTGGGCATCGAGTCACAATTTAAGTCTGAGCTAGGGACTGCTATTGTTAGGAGGTACAAGGTGATTAGAGTCGCAATCAACGGTTTTGGACGCATCGGGCGCAGTTTTGCACGCTGCTGGCTCACCAGAAAGAACAGCAACTTAGAGCTGGTAGCTATTAATGACACATCAGATCCGAAAACTAACGCTCACTTACTCAGATACGATTCCATGATGGGAGTCTTATCTAAAGATGTAGAGATTAGTGCTGATGAAAATTCCATTACTCTCAATGGCAAGACAGTTAAATGCGTCAGCGATCGCAACCCGCTAAACTTGCCTTGGAAAGATTGGGGTGTCGATCTGATTATTGAAGCGACTGGCGTCTTCGTTGACCAAGCAGGTGCATCGAAGCATATTACCGCCGGTGCTAAAAAGGTATTGATTACAGCTCCTGGTAAAGGACCTGAAGTCGGAACTTTCGTGATGGGAGTCAACCATGACAAATACACTCACCAAAGTCACACAGTAATCAGCAACGCTAGCTGTACGACAAACTGTTTGGCTCCGGTCGTCAAGGTACTCAACGACAATTTTGGCATCATTAAAGGTACGATGACCACTACCCACAGCTACACTGGCGACCAGCGCTTGCTGGATGCCAGCCACCGCGACGTGCGGCGGGCTCGGGCTGCGGCAATGAATATTGTTCCTACTTCTACTGGTGCGGCCCAGGCCGTGGCTTTGGTAATTCCAGAAATGAAAGGCAAGTTAAACGGTATCGCGATGCGCGTGCCGACGCCTAACGTATCTGTGGTCGATTTTGTGGCTCAAGTTGAGAAAAAGACTTTTACCGAACAGGTAAATCAAGTCCTCAAAGAAGCAGCCGAAGGCCCGATGAAAGGAATTCTCGCCTACAGCGATTTGCCTTTGGTTTCTTGCGACTACCGGGGACACGATGCTTCTTCGATCGTGGATTCCAGCTTGACGCTGGTGATGGACGGCGATTTGGTAAAAGTCTTGGCTTGGTACGACAACGAGTGGGGCTACAGCCAGCGGGTTGTTGACTTAGCCGAACTAGCTGCCGAAAAGTGGGAAGCCTAGTTCTAGCGGGCAGAAAGTAAAAATGCCCTAGGGACTGACGCACTAAAATCCTCGCAGATTTGTTTGGTTCCCTGGGAAACAGCAAAAAGCAGTATTTGAGTCGATCGAACCCAGTTTCAATTCAGTCCAGTTGGTATTTTCTATTGTAGGGTGCGCATTGCGCACCTTACTATGTATGTAGCCTGCAAAATAGCTTTTTTAGCAGGTTACAAATTCCAACAAAAGTTGTTAAGAATATTAAAAATTATCGCCAACACCACGATCGAAGTTAGACAATTGCAAAAGCAGCAGTTATCGTAGACTTTTGAAATCGAAAGGTAATATGAAAAAAGCCCTAATTTGCGGTATATCCGGTCAGGATGGAGCGTATTTAGCCAAACTGTTACTCGATCGAGGTTATGAAGTTTGCGGCACTTCTAGAGACGCCCAAATGTCTGGTTTCGGAAACCTGGCTCGTTTGGGCATCCGAGACCAAGTAAAACTAGCATCCATGTCTCTCAACGATTTTCGCAGTGTCTTGCAAGTATTGACAAAAATGCAACCCTGTGAAGTGTACAATTTAGCCGGCCAAAGTTCCGTCGGTCTGTCTTTTGAACAGCCTGTAGAAACCCTGGAAAGCATTGCTACAGGAACTTTAAATCTGTTAGAAGCCATTCGGTTTACCGGGGGCAAAATTAAACTTTACAATGCCAGTTCCAGTGAATGTTTTGGCGATACCGGCGGCAGTGCAGCGGATGAAAATACGCCGTTTCGTCCCAGAAGTCCCTACGCAGTAGCGAAATCAACGGCATTTTGGGAAGTAGCGAATTATCGGGAAGCATACAATTTGTTTGCCTGTTCTGGTATTCTATTCAATCACGAATCGCCACTGCGGCCGGAGAGATTCGTCACGCAAAAGATAGTATCAGTCGTGTGCCGGATTGCTGCTGGAAGTTCCGAGAAACTGCATTTGGGAAATATTTCAGTGCAGCGGGATTGGGGTTGGGCACCGGAATATGTCGAGGCGATGTATTTGATGTTGCAACAGGATGAACCGGACGATTATGTAATCGCTACCGGCGCCAGTTATCCTTTAGAGGAGTTCGTGCGATCGGCCTTTGTAGCTGCTGGTTTGGATTGGCAGGAACATTTGGTAACTGATGCGAGTCTTTACAGACCGACGGAAATTGCTGTTGGCTTGGGAAATCCCAGTAAGGCAAAAGAAAAATTGGGCTGGGAGGCTAAATATAAGATGCCGGATGTGGTGCGGATGATGGTTGAGGCAAAGCTGAGTTGAGGGAAATAATGGGGTGAAAGTATTACAGCAGAATATGCAACAGCTAAGGAGTGGTATAAAGCCAATCGTCCAACTCTGAAAAAATACTGCGGTGAATGGATTGCCTATACTAATCAAGGAGTAATCAGTCGCGATCGCGATTATCGCAAGATGAAAGAGGGAATTCCCCCTGATATGCCTGCATTATATTACGTAATCGATCGCATATTTGAAAACGAATTTGTAGAGGCTGTCCGTTTCTCTGGATTCCGCTGTAAATAGAGATAAATAAAGACTAATTGATGACCTTTAAAAAAGTAAAAACATGAAAGTAGTTATATTAGCCGGTGGTTTGGGTACTCGCTTGAGAGAAGAAACAGAATTTCGTCCTAAGCCCTTAGTTGATGTGGGCGGGCGTCCGGTGATGTGGCATATCATGAAGACCTATGCCCACTATGGTTTCCAGGATTTTATTATCTGTTTGGGTTATCGCGGCAACATGATTAAGGATTATTTCCTCAATTATGAAGCGATGAATAATGATTTTACGATTTGCTTGGGTCGCCAAAATCAGATTACTTACCACGAGGATCACCGAGAGCAAGATTTTAAAGTAACGCTGGCCGATACAGGCTGGGAAAGCATGACGGGAGGACGGGTTAAGCGGATCGAAAAATACATTGACTGCGATAACTTTATGGTGACATATGGGGATGGTGTAGCTGATGTAGATATTCCTAAGCTAGTTGATTTTCACAAGTCTCACGGAAAACTAGCAACTATAACTTCGGTACAACCTGTTTCTCGATACGGAATTCTACAAGTAGATAGTGAGGGTAGTGTCAAGAAATTTATCGAAAAACCGCTGTTGGATGGGGTAGCAAGTGCGGGATACATGATACTCAACCGCCGTATTTTTGATTATTTGGGGGGAGATGACTGCATTTTAGAACAAGAACCGCTGCAGCGTTTGGCTGAGGAAGGGCAGTTGATGGCTTACCGCCACGACGGTTTCTTTTTCGCGATGGATACTTACCGGGAGTACAAGTATTTGAACGAATTGTGGGATAATGGCGAGGCTCCTTGGAAGGTGTGGGAATGATGCCTTGATTCTCACTGTGATTCTCACTTTGGTGGTAAACCTCAATTTTGCGCAGGCTGTGTCCTAGCAAAATAGTTAACCCTCCGAAGTAAGTTATCTTGATCGGGTCAAGCAGGTGACTATTTTCAAAACTTCATTATAAATCACTTTCCAATCCAAATCATAATTGGAGCAGCCTGCATTTGTTCGTCGATCGCATTCAATAATGAAATCTTGATTGATGAAGACAGGTGAGATAGCATTTTCTCTAACTTCCGACCAAAACAACTGCTGACCCAAGCCTACTCTATTTGAATGGGCAACTCCTGGTTTGTTGGTAATCCACGTTACTAAGGTAAGTCCCGAACCGACGGCAGCTATGTAGGTATCTATAGCATGAGCCCAAACAATTCTTTCATAAACATCACCTAGAGCATTATATGTAGCGATCGTTGATGGTATGAGGTTTACTATTCGATCCATAATGACTTCCTCAGAGGGAGAGCCATCAAATACTACCCCGATCTTGGGATAATCTTGATAGAGCTTGTTGATGATATTTGCGTATCCTTCTGTCTGGGATATCCAAGACTTATTGTGGCTGCGAAGGTTTACCGAGATCAGTGGAAAGTGCTTCTTAGCATTTTCCACTTCCTTCAAAACAGTTTTAGAACACTTATTTTTGGCACTGGAATATATTCGGTCTGCCAATTCCTCCTTAATAAAAACGTCTGTTACCCTTACGGCTAAATAATTATTCTCACTCAGGAAATTGGAGCAACTCTGACTATCCGAAAATAATATCAATTTTTCAGTTGGTATTTCCGAAAATATATCAACTATATTAAATTGTTTATAGGGATTATTGGAATTACAAACAACACAAAATTTATCAATTTTTTCCAAAATGGAATTTTCATATAAAAATTGAATTCCTGTCACTTCATTCCATAAATAATGGACAAGATTTGCCCACCCAATACCCAGAACAGCAGCAATTTTTTTGTTTTTATTTTCTCTGTTAAGTTTAATGGTTTTCCAGTTAATAACTGTATCTGCCTTTAAATAATTCATTAAAGTTACCGTATCCCATTCAAATCCTGTTTTTAATTTGACCACAGTCTCTATCGCTGGAAAATAAACACCATACAATCCACCAGACCATTTGTGTGCAAACAGATAAAATACTTGATTAGTTTCAAAACGATAAAAAATTGCGCCCCCAACAATTTGGGAGTTATTAGACTTAAGAATCCTACCGCTGAAAGGGCAAGGTCTATAAATATATTTTCTTTCAACTATTGTTTGTTGAAAATTATTTTGGTCGTTCATGTCTCCATAAGTAAAAGTTTTTCCACCATTTTTTCGGGGGGAGTTTTTTGTAAGTTTTACTTGGTTGTCTTCCGCTAAAAAACTATTAATATAAAATTCTTCTAAAACGAGGCTATCAAGCCTCATTAATTTTAAATTAACGACTGACAATCCGGAATTTTCAATAAACAATATATCTTCATCAGTTAAGGATTCCATCTCTATTATTTTATATGAACCTGCCTGACTGAAGCGATCGTAAACTGCCTCAGGGTTAATTTCAGTTTTGCAGTAAATGCTGTCATCGTCCAGGAATCCTAGCTGATTTAATCCTTTCCATATGTACTCGCAAAGATCTATTTCACTAAGTTGCCAATGCTGTGGTACGCATTTAAGCAATTTATCCGCTTCATGAAAACAGCCTTCTTTTTCTAAAATAATGGCTAAGTTATAATAGTAAAAGATGGCACTATTATCATTACCATCAAATGCGCTCTCGCAGCAAGCTAAAACTTCATTTAGCCGACCTTTGTGTACGAAAGTCAAACCCAATTCTAAATAAGCTTCTGTATATTTTGGCTGTAGGTTTTCTAAAGCTTTTTGATAGCAGGATAAAGCACGGTCAATTTTAGCGCTACTTAAATACATTTCTATGGCTCGACGGTGAGCAAAAATTGCCTTCTTCTGTTTACCTGTGATTTGGAGAACCTTTCCTAACCCTGAATAATAATCTGGGTTCGTGGCTGGTTCATAGATTAAAGTCAGTTCAATATAATTAATTGAAAATGTTTCTCCCGTCCCTCCAAAACGGAATTCTAGGTTGGTGGCTTCAACCAAGCCTAAAATAAATTCCAGTTTTTCTTGACTGGTAAAAACTTTGCATTCATACCAAATACAGTCCCCCCCCTCTGTCACTATATCGAATTTGAAACCTACTCTTTCATGATTTATTTTTTCTATATATGAAACAAGCTCTGGAAACTCGAAGTCAACTTTCACTAAATACAAACCATCATTTAAGTTGATATAAGGACTGTAAAATACCCAGCCTTGATTTGATTTTAAGCTGGTGATATTACCTCCTAATTCTGTAGTAATTTGTTGACCGGGGAATTGGTGTAATTGTTCAGCATCAACTTGGAAAGGTGTTTGGCATTCTAAATAATTCAAGAAGCTTTTAGGGAAAAAATCAGTATCAAACTCAATGCTTTGGGAGCAAGCAGCGATCGCCTCTTGAATTTGCTTGTCTTGCACTAAAGCATCAGCTAACTGCAACCATTTTTTTGGGTTTTCCGGTTCTAGCTCTAGGAGTTTCCAATACTCCAGTATCCGATCTTGATTGTTCTCGCTTTCTTGTTGATAATGAGCGATCGCAGATTCTTGCTCTTCTTTAGGATTTAAATTCGAGGTAGTTTGCTTTTCCGGATCGAGCAGTTCCATGAGGTGACGGTAAACAGCTATCGCATCTTCTAACCTATCTTGCTTTGCCAAGGTATCAGCTAACTGCAACCGCACATGACAGTTGTCTGGTTGAAGCTCTAAAAATTTATAGTAAGCTTGCAAATTGTCGGGATTTAGTTCGATCGCTCGCTGGCAATTAGCAATTGCCAAAGCTAAGTCCGATTGTTTTTTTTGTTCTAGGATTTGGGCTAGAGTGAAGGTAATCCAATCTGCATCGGGGTTGAGTTCCTTGGCTCGACGATAAGCGGCGATTGCCTCATCGATTTGACCCAATTTTGCTAGACTATTACCCAGCCCTACGTAGCTACCATAATGTTCGGGATTGAGATCGATCGCTTGACTGAAGGCTGTAGCGGATTCTTCCCACTGCTGTTGTTGAGTTAGGGCATCTCCTAAATGATGATAACTCCAAGAAAAATCCGGTTTAAGCTTTATTGCATGGCGGTAGGCGGTAACTGCTTCATGGAATTGACCCAACTTGGCTAGCGCTTCTCCCATTTGGTGGTAGGCCCAGGAATTGTTAATGTTGAGTATTAATGCCTGACGGTAAAAAGCTACAGCTTCTTCTAGTTTCCCTTCCTCCTCCAGTTGTTTGCCTTTGTGCAATTCACTCACAGTCATCTGATCCTTTCATCTGGGATTGTTTTTTTGCAACTATCAACACAAGTTATCAGTGTAAGCTGGCCGACACTGCGCAACACTTGTCTGTTTATATTAGCTGCTTTTGGCTTGCCTTGTTGGCAAATTTGCTGCAAGTTTCTTGGCAAAAACGAGAGAGCCAGTTATGGCTGAGTTCGATCGCTACAAGGCAAGGCTACCGGCTGTTGCTATGCCACCATCACTTTGCAGGCAGCCAGACTGGGCAGCACTAGCTTGTCTTCTGTATTACTTACTGGTGTCACAGAATCGCCACTGCGTAACATCTTCCTTGTGTTGAGGAGAAGCCAAGGGCAAGATTACGCCACCGATCTCAAACAAGATTTCCTTGAGTATTGCTAAGCTAGTGATGTTCTGGTAATATAAGGCCTGCGCACAAACCCTCTTATCTGCAATGTTTTCTAAAAACAACTCCTCCCTTAGGTTTAAGGGTAGCTTTAAGAGAATAGTCCACACCCATTAATTGACTTGGTTAATTAACATATTCGATCGAAAGGGAACAAAAAGTTAAATGTTTAATGATAAAGTGATTCTAATTACAGGAGGTACTGGTTCATTTGGAAAACAATGTGTCAAAACTCTGCTGAGTCAATACCAACCCAAAAAAATTATTGTGTACTCGCGGGACGAACTCAAGCAGTTTGAAATGGCTCAGGAATTTACCTCACCTGCGATGCGTTACTTTATAGGAGATGTCAGAGATTGCAATCGATTAATTTTAGCCATGCGGGGAGTCGATTATGTCATCCATGCAGCAGCCCTCAAGCAAGTTCCGGCGGCTGAGTACAATCCTATGGAATGTATTAAAACAAACATTCACGGTGCAAGTAATGTTATTGATGCAGCCCTAGAACATCAAGTAGAAAAAGTGATTGCACTGTCTACTGATAAAGCAGCAAACCCTATAAATCTTTATGGAGCTACCAAGCTTGCCTCTGATAAACTTTTTGTAGCAGCTAATAACATTGTTGGTGCGTTGAGAACTCGTTTTGCAGTTGTGCGATATGGTAATGTGGTTGGTTCCAGAGGGTCAGTGGTTCCATTCTTTCAAAAACTGATTCGGGATAACGCACCTGAACTACCAATCACAGATCCTCGTATGACTCGTTTTTGGATTACCCTGCAACAGGGTGTAGATTTTGTTCTTAAGAGTTTTGAACGAATGCAAGGAGGCGAGATATTTGTTCCCAAAATCCCCTCAATGAAAATTACTGATTTAGCAGATGCGTTAGCACCAGGAATCCCTTCAAAAGTTGTTGGAATCAGACCCGGGGAAAAATTACATGAAGTGATGTGTCCCGGTGATGATTATCACTTAACTTTTGAATTTTTCGATCATTTTGTTATTAAACCTGCTATTGAGTTTGATCGAGTAGTTGACTATACCTACAATGCTTTAGGAGAAAAAGGAACAGCAGTACCCGAATCGTTTCAGTATAGTTCCGATCGGAATACAGAATGGCTGACCCACGAACAACTTAGAGAAATGCTAAAATAACTAAGCCATGCTTGCGGAGATAATGGAGATAATAATGAAAAGCATCAATTGGAATCAGTATTTGTCCTCCAATAACCCTTGGAGTAAAAGATTGTTGGGACTAGAACAATGGTCTATAAATAGGGATGTTTCGCAAATAGAAAGAGAGTATAATCAAGATAAATATGGTAAGTTATTGTCATACAACCTAACAAATCTTGAAGAGTATGTAAAAAAGCAAATTGAGGGAGACGAAAACACTCCTCAAGATAACTTTGTTTTTTCTGTGGGTGACAAATTATTTGAGGCAGATGTTAATCTTGCTTCAACAATTTATCAATCTATCATTTCTCAGATTATTCAATCTTATAATCCCCATAGGATATGCGAACTAGGATGTGGCTACGGTCAAAATTTTTCTATTTTGCAAAAAAAGGGTTTGGAAGTATATGGCGGAGAATATTCAAGAAATGCAGTGAAGATAGGTACTCAATTAGGACTAGCAATTAAGGAATTTAATTACTACAACTTGGATGATTATAAAATTATCAAAAAAGGCAGTCTAGTTTTAACCTGTCATAGCGTTGAACAATTGCCTAGTGCTGAGATAATGATTCAAGGTCTTTTAGAAAACAAACACAACATTGATGTTGTAGTGCACTTTGAGCCAACCTTTCTGTCTGCTAGAAACTCGTTTGTGGGACTTCTGAGGAATAGATATATTGAACTCAATAACTACAACATGGATTTGGTTAGCCTTTTATTTGAACGGTATAGAGAAGATGTAGATGTGATAGAGTTTCGTCCTGATGTTATTGGATTGAATCCTTTAAATAGCACAAATATTATTGTGTGGAAATTTAGATAAATAGTAAACTGCATATTGACTGATATTTAAAATCCATAGACTCTCTTGTCACAGCCCTAAGTTCTAACCCTAAGCGATCGAGTTAATCAATGACATCTTACATTCCTTACGCACGACAAGATATTTCTCAACAAGACATAGATGCTGTGGTTGAGGTACTATGTTCTGACTGGCTAACTCAAGGACCAACTATTGAAAAATTTGAAGCAGCCGTTGCTACTCATTGCGGAGTTAAATATGCAGTTGCAGTTTCCAGTGCGACAGCCGGCTTGCATCTAGCTTGTTTGGGATTAGGTCTCGATCGAGGAGATATTCTTTGGACATCACCTAACACTTTTGTAGCTTCCGCTAATTGTGCCTTGTACTGTGGAGCAAAGGTAGATTTTGTAGATATCGATCCACGTACATACAATTTAAGTGTAGATGAATTAGAACATAAATTAGCTCTTGCCGATCAGGAGGGAAATTTACCCAAAGTAGTCATTCCCGTGCATTTTGCAGGACAATCCTGTGACATGGAGCGTATTTGGGCATTATCAAAAAAGTATGATTTTCACATTATTGAAGATGCAGCTCATAGCATAGGCGGGCGATATCAACAACAACCCATTGGCTCCTGTCAATATTCTGATATGGCTGTTTTTAGCTTTCATCCAGTGAAGATTATTGCAACTGGTGAAGGTGGAATGATACTGACGAATCGCGAGGAATTATATCAAAAACTCATTCGCTTGCGGACTCATGGGATTACCCGTAATACAGACTTTATGGAAAGCTCATCTCATGGTCCTTGGTATTACGAACAGATAGAGTTAGGATATCACTATCGCATGACCGATATTCAGGCTGCATTAGGTGTGAGTCAGATGCAGAGATTGGATGAATTTGTCAAACGTCGCGCTCTCCTAGTTCAACGCTATAATAGACTATTGCAAGATTTGCCTTTAACCTTACCTTGGCAACATCCAGATACATATCCTAGTTGGCATCTGTATGTGATTCGTCTGAATCTTGATAAAATAGATACAAGTCATCGTCAAGTTTTTGAGGATCTTCGCAAAGCCGGAATCGGGGTGAATTTACATTATATTCCATTGCATACTCACCCTTACTATAAAACTCTTGGTTTTCGATGGGGAGATTTTCCCGTAGCGGAAAGTTACTATCGAGAGGCAATAAGTTTGCCACTGTACGCTGGATTAACTGAGGTTAATCAGGACAAGGTGGTTAAAATACTCCAAGAGGTGATATCTGTTAAATATTAATCTCAACTAAAAATGATATGAATGCCTTCGATCCGTTAAAGAAAATCGATCAAGAGAAAGTTTTTCTCGAGCAAGAGGCAGATGCTTGGTTTAACCGCAATCCCTCGGTGGTACAACCAGCTCCTGCTAATCATAGGGTTTTAGAAGCGCTGAATTGTGTCAAACTGGCGTCACAAGGTTGTTTGCTAGATATTGGCGGTGCAACAGGTACTGTGTCTGCCGGCTTTCTGCGAGATCATCCGGATTGGATTGTTCGAGTTGTAGAACCTTCAGCAGGGGCGATCGCAGCAGGAAAACAGGCATTCCCTGAATTAGAATTTGCACAAGGCAGTATTTCACAAAGAGAGGGAATGCCCTGGAACGATTCGGATATTGTGGTTGTTTCTGGGGTATTTTGCGTCGTGGATCGTAACCTACTAACGCAGGCTGTTGCCAATGTAGATGCTGCATTAAAAAATGGTGGGCTGCTGGTAATTAGCGATTTCGATTCACCTTCCTTACGAGCAAATCCATACAAACACTACGAAGGACTGTTTACCTACAAGCAAGACTATGCCGAAATTTTTAGGGCATTGGGAACATACCAAGTAATATCCCGTCAATCTTCAAAATTCGAGGGGCTGTCTTCAGGGGATATCAGCGATCCCTACGATCTGCAATGGGTGACTGTAGTGCTTTGTAAGGATACTTACGGACGGTATTTTCGTTATAACAAGTAAAAAAAGCTAAATTGCGTCGAGAGAAATGAAGCGTCTAGCATTGGGAACTGTTCAATTCGGTCTTCCCTATGGGGTGGCAAATCAGCAAGGACAAGTGAGTCTCGAAACTGCTACGGCTATTTTAGATTGCGCTCTGGCTAATAGGATTGATACGTTAGATACGGCAATCGCCTACGGCGACAGCGAGCAGAATCTCGGTAAAATAGGCGTGGATTCTTTCCGAGTTGTCTCTAAGCTTCCTGAATTCCCAGCGGATATGAATGATGTATCAGATTGGGTGCTGCGATCGGTGGAAGATTCACTTCAACGACTGAAAATTCCTCGATTACACGGTTTATTGCTACATCGTCCCGAGCATTTGCTAAGTCCTGAAGGAGTGAAGCTTTATCAGGCTTTGCAATTGCTTAAAGAAAAGCGATTGGTGGATAAAATTGGTATATCTATCTACCATCACAATGAGCTAGAAGCGTTGTTTTCTCTGTTCGCGTTCGACTTGATACAAGCTCCTTTCAATGTTTTAGATCGCAGTTTAGAGAAATCTGGTTGGCTATATCGTCTGAAGGAAGCAGGAGTTGAGGTTCACGCTCGATCGATCTTTTTACAAGGATTATTGCTGATGCCTTCATCGACTCGACCACCTTACTTCGATCGCTGGCGAAATATTTGGCAAAGCTGGAAACAATGGCTAATTGAGAGTGACTTAACTCCTTTGCAGGCTTGCTTAGCTTGTGTTATGTCTAAAAAAGAAATCGATCGTGTAGTGATTGGTGTAGATAGCCTTTCACAACTTCAAGAAATTTTGATGGCAACATCAGGAGCAGGCTCAGAACCACCTGATTATCTGTACTGTGAAGATCCAGATTTAATTAACCCTGCGCGGTGGAAGTTAAAATGACAAATCTAGCGATAGTTCAAGCTCGAATGGGTTCTACTCGTTTTCCTAATAAGGTGATGCGCCCGATTTTAGGAATACCGATGATTGAGTTATTACTCGATCGCCTGTCACAGTCAAAGTTGCTAGATCGTATTATTTTGGCAACATCTCAAGATACACGCAACCAGGCTTTGGCTGATCGTGTTCGAGGTTTGGGTTATGAGGTTTACCAAGGTAGTGAAGATGATGTACTCGATCGCTACTATCAAGCTGCTACTGCCCATAAAGCCGAAACTGTAATTCGCATTACCGGAGATTGCCCGCTTGTCGATGCTGAAATTGTCGATCGAGCGATCGCAAAATTCCAAACATCCAACGCAGACTACCTCAGTAACGTCACTCCCCCAACATATCCTGATGGTTTAGATGTAGAGGTTTTTACCTTTAAGGCTTTGACACGAGCTTGGCAAGAAGCTCGTCAGCCTCGCGAACGAGAACACGTTACAACTTACATTCTAGAGTCAGGAAAGTTTCAAATACTCGATATTGCTCATACAGAAAACCTCTCTGGCAAACGCTGGACAGTTGATGAGGCAGAAGATTTTGAGGTAATTGAGAATGTCTTTAAGCATTTCGCGCCTCGCCGTAACTTTAGTTGGTTGGAAGTCCTAGCTTTGCAAAACGATCGCCCCGAATACTTTACCGCCAATCAGCACTTGAGCCGCAATGAAGGAGCAACCCTTGGTAAAGGTCAAAAGCTGTGGAAACGAGCCAAGCGACTGATTCCAGGGGGAAATATGCTGTTATCCAAGCGGGCAGAGATGTTTTTACCGGAACAGTGGCCTGCCTATTTCAGCAAGGCAAAAGGCTGCCATGTTTGGGATCTTGATGGGCGAGAGTATATTGATATGTCCATCATGGGTATCGGGACGAACATCTTGGGCTACGGACACCCAGAGGTAGATGAAGCCGTACGCCAGACTGTCGCTTCAGGTAATATGTCTACCCTGAATTGTCCAGAGGAAGTTTATTTAGCCGAACGCTTGGTAGAGTTGCACCCTTGGGCGGATATGGTGCGGTTTGCCCGTACTGGTGGTGAGGCAAATGCAATCTCGATTCGGATTGCTCGTGCGGCTTCGGGTCGAGAAAAAGTCGCTATCTGCGGCTATCATGGCTGGCATGATTGGTATTTAGCTGCCAACTTGGGTGGTG
>JBOFTL010000271.1:0-4352 GCA_051652045.1 Microcoleus sp.
TTTGAAAAAATCCAAATTGTCATGTTCCAAACCGGAACAGACAATTACGAAGTCATTTTCATAGATGACGGGAGTCGCGACAATTCTTGGCAAGAAATCGCCGATTTAGCCAGCAACAATCCCACACAAATTAAAGCCATCAAACTGCGTCGTAACTTCGGGAAATCCGCCGCCCTTTCCGCAGGATTTCGCAATGCAGCGGGAAGAATTATCTTTACCCTCGATGCCGATTTGCAAGACGATCCCGCCGAAATTCCCAAGTTTTTAGATCGTTTAGAATCAGGATTTGATTTAGTTTCTGGCTGGCGACTGCAACGCAACGATCCGCTGTCTAAAACTTTACCATCTAAACTATTTAATGCCGTGGCTTGCTTGCTGACAGGTGTGAAAATGCACGATATGAATTGCGGTTTTAAAGCTTACCGTCGAGAAGTTTTGGAACCGATTAAATTATACGGCGAATTGCACCGCTACATTCCGGCTTTGGCAAATAATTTGGGTTTTAGAATTGGCGAAGTAGTTGTCGAACATCATCCGCGCCGCCACGGTAAATCGAATTACGGCTGGGAACGTTACGCGCGGGGATTTATCGATTTGCTGACGGTGTTGGCGACGACTCATTATTTGCATAAACCGGGTCATTTGTTTGGGGGTTTGGGCTTGTGTTTTGGCTTGGTTGGAACTCTTTCGCTGGGTTATTTGATTGTAATTTGGTTTTTAAATTTGGCGGGAATGAATTTCGGTCCGATCGGGAATCGACCGTTGTTATTTTTCGGGATTTTGTGTACAATTCTGTCAGTGCAGTTAATTTCTTTGGGGATTTTGGCGGAGTTAATCGCGCGAAATGTGGATGCGGATTATGTGGACAAGCAGATTTGTGAAATTATTGATGATTCCGATTTTAATGTTTAGAAGGAAGAAGGAAGAAGGAAGAAGGAAGAAGGAAGAGACTTAAATTCCTCCGAATGGAATTCGGGGCTACACGTACAAAGTCGGCCTTCGCCGACTCAAATTCCTCCGAATGGAATTCGGGGCTACACGTACAAAGTCGGCCTTCGCCGACTGAATATCGCTTAGTTTACCTAATTTTATATAGCATCCATTTGCCTTCTCGATCGACTATTTCTCCTTGAATGTTTGGATGCCAATCGCTGCGAGTTAGGATATAATCGGCTTGATAGTTTCTCGCTACCTTGACTAATTCCGCACCACTGCGGCGGCTGAAGAAATCGTTTCCTCCCCAAATCATTTGCGGGTTTAAGGAAATTCCTAAAATAGCTTCCATGCGATTTTTCCACTCTTTAATTCCTTGTTCGGTAAAGGGAAAGTTTTTAAAATTGACAACGATTGCCCTTTCGGAAAAATACTGAAAACTGGTAACTGATGGCGGAATTAATACTAGCGCGTCGCGACTACTATTCTGTCGAAATCTTAATGCTAATCTGCTTAAATCGTCCTGGGGAGTTACATCGATATTGACTCTCGATCGAAATAAATTTAGTATCGGCTTGGGTAAAATTCCGGCTACTCCAAAAACTAAGGTAGCGGCAGTTATTACAGCTAAGGTGCGAAGTATTAAACTTTTAATCGATTCAGCAATTACTGTTTGTTCTAAGATGAAGGGGAAAGCTAAAATTGAGAAAAATATCGGGATGCTGAAGATGCGATCGCCCGCAATCTCCCACGAATCAGGCAGCGGATATGTTAGACTGAAGATCGACGTTCCTGCTGCTAAAATCCACAACAATATATTGTAGCGTTTGGGAAATACGTAATTTGTAGTTTGCCAAACTGACAATCCTAAGAAAATGAAACCTCTAAACGGCAAAGTCAGAACAGTTAACAGCAGCAAGCCTACAGCTATTTGTTTGTTTCTGTAAAGTCGATCGACTGTCAAACTTACTGCTATAAATATAATTAGTTGGGCAAAAGGTACGGTGCGGGCTAATTGCAGTTTGGCGATAAATGCGATCGGGTAAATTTCCACAAATACGTAGTTGAAAAACAGCGCAATAATTGAAGTAGCGATAATTAGGTAAAATTTCACCTTGTCTTCTTTTGGCAGTAAATCTGTTTTTTTGATGCACAGCAAGCCGCCAATGATGAAACAGATAAAATTCAACCAATTACCGATATCCCAATTGGACGGGAGGATGTGGTGGGGATTGCGAACTTTGGCGTGGATGAAGACAAACTCGGCATTGTCGATTGTTTGAGTGCTGGTAGTTCCCGTCAGTAACATCGGTACGTATACTATACCAGCCATTACTGCTAACAGGCCGATCGAACCAATTAAGATTTTGAAATTTCGCTTTTTAAAACACTCAATTGCTAACACGGGAAACAGCATCAATCCCGGTAGCAAGCCGACTAAAAATTGCAGCAAACAACCCAATCCAAAAAACAAGTATGCTACCAGCCATTTTTGGCGCAAACTAAAATAAATTCCCCAAATTGCGAACGCCATTGCGAAGGTACTGGGTACGGATTTGGTGGAAAATATCAGCGTGTTTCCTACATCGGTAAATGAAGCGGCGATGCATAAAAAAGTCAGCCCTGCTGTGGGTAGTTGGGAATTAGTATAAATTTTGATAATTGCGTAGCAAGCTAGAATAAATGATGCGAAAGCGAGGAATTGATAAATAAAATGCGCTAAGGGAATGCCAGTTCCTAAGTTAGCGAGCCAATAGATGATATAATAATAGTAGTATCGCGGATTAAATTTCACCATTTCCCGAACGTAATAGTCATTTTTATACATTTCGGGATTTAACATGAGTTCGATCGGCGGTACTTCAGGAAAATTGCCTCCAATGGGGAAAATATATCCTGTTGCTATCAATCCGCCGGTGATGATAAATGTATAGAGGGATAGATGAAAATACCAGTTCGATCTTTTTTGTTCCTGCATTGACAGTTAAACTTTTTGGTGAAATGAACCGCAGAGGGCGCAGAGGAGGAAAGAGGGGAGAGAAAAATAGGATTTATTGCGGTTGTGTTGGTGGCACGCGCCTGGGTGAAGCATTAGGGGTTAGGGCGATCGAAATCTAATCCTCCTGCCAGTAGTGTAACACTAAGTTCGATCGACCCTAACACCAGCTAATAATTTGATAAAATAATCAGTATCTGTCCGATCGACTTAAGTCATGGTACAAACTATTCAAGCTAAAGATGTCACCCTAGAAGAATTAAGAAATATTTTCGGCCTGCAACTGGTGCGAGATGAAAATTTTTTCCGAGAATGGCAAGCAGATTTGCCGGAAATTACCGATTTTCAAAAACAACAGCTAGACCAAATCAAAGCCGGATATTTCAACTTGCTGGAACATCCGCCAATGTTGGAAAAATTTATTAGCTTATCGATTATCTCTCCGCTGTTGTTTGCCGGAGAGTTTTACCTGCATCCGTTCTACATTAAGCCGGAGAAATCCGTAGAAATTGCCGAAGAAAATGAAGGGGTAATTATTAAAGGCAGTCTCGACACTTTAGTTTTAAAAGACCGATTGTGGTTGATGGTGATAGAAGCTAAGCGGGCGGCATTTTCGATCGAAGCTGGATTACCCCAAATCTTAGCTTATATGCTAGCAAATCCTGAGCCGGAGAAGCCTTGTTACGGGGCGATCGCGACAGGAGGCAGTTTCATCTTTGTGAAATTAGTCAACGGAGAATCACCGCGATATGCTACTTCCGATTTATTTGGAATTGGCAACCGCACCAATAATTTATATGATGTACTTCGCATCCTCAAACGATTGACTCAAATTGCGATGAATCAATAGTTATTTCATTTCTCTAAAATTGTGCAACACCCTTCGACCCCCCCTAGCCCCCCCTTACTAAGGGGGGGGACAAGAATACTGTTATTTCGTTTAAAATTGGTATTAAGCAAGAATGCGATCGAAATTCTTACTAAATAGAATCGGGCAACCGTTCGGCGTTACCACCTACCAGGCTACCCGACTCAGTTTGATTTTCGGATGCTATCGCTAGCATCGCAGGAATAGGTCTGGACTCCTCCACATACACCCGACGAATTCCCATCCGCCAGTTCCGATATTGAAGAGCTCGTGCAGGCACGCAGGCAACACGAAAACCGTTGTTGTTGTTGCGGTCGTCCGGCGCATTGTTGTTGTTGCGAATCGCCGAACGGCAGTTCCTCGGATTGTTGTTCCACGAACCACCACGCAGCAGCCGGAAGTGCCCATCCCTTCTTCACCTTCTCGCAAATACGAGAGAAGTAAATATCTGTTGTCGCAATTGCCAAGTATCGCCGTGTTTCAAATGCGCGGCCCAACTTTGCAATGACTGGGTAATTTTAGATAACTCTAGTTTCCCCTCAGCATATTGTACCT
>JBOFTL010000272.1:0-4108 GCA_051652045.1 Microcoleus sp.
TTCCTAAAGTTTCATACTCATTCAATTTGATGCGGTAATCATCCCGCCAATTCGTACTCACAACTTCGATTACCAAAGGAGGTGGAATATAAGCAGCCGCAGAAGCAGAACTTTGACGCATTCTCACCCATTCTTCCCGTGCAAATACCACAATGTCAGCTTTACGACTCGATTCACTTTCGCCTGGGATAGCATTCAATCTGACTTGTTTACTTTGTCGCGGAACGTAGGGAAGATTCAAGGATTGGCAATGTTCCACCAATAGACAACACAGCCCATCGACGACATCCTCATGTTTGGCTGTTGGTTCGCTTAAAGGCATGGCAACTCCATTAACTAGCTCGAATGACCTACCGGAACCGTCATCCCAGTTGAGAAATTCCTCGAAGTCAAGGGTTTTTTGGGCGATCGCAATCATTAATATTAACCTTTTGCGTAGGTTGACTCTCTGTTATCTATTTTTGGGATGCTAACTATTTATTATTGTAGGCGGATTCGATCGAGTTCAATTGAGACTAAAATCTGTCCAAAATCAATTAATCGAGATGCCCTGTAGTTGAATGTTGTTCAGAAGTTCTTCAGTGGTGTAGGGTTTATTGATGCAAGTGACGATACCGAGAGATTTCAGGTTCTGTTGATACTGAGGCATTAGTCCGCTGGCGGCGATCGCCCTGATTTCGGGATTCATCTTCTGCAATATCCGAATTACCGTTACCCCATCCATATCCGGCATCATCATGTCTAACAGAACTACAGCGATCTGCTGTTGATGCTGAGCATAGGTGGCGATCGCCTCCATTCCACTATTCGCCGTGAGTACGCGATAGTGATGCGTTTCTAGAATGATGCGAGTAGCTTGGAGAATGGGTTCTTCATCATCTACAACCAAAATTAATTTTCCCTTTCCGTCAGGTAGCTGCGTCTGCGGAAGCTTGCGTGAAGCTTTAGTCTCGATCGCAGGCAGGTACACTTTAAATTGCGTGCCTTTCCCGACTTCACTGGCAACCTGGACAAAACCGCCATCGCTTCTGACAATCCCCAGAACAGTCGATAGTCCCAAGCCCGTACCCTTACCGGGCGCTTTGGTGGTGAAGAAGGGGTCAAAAATCCGATCGCGCACTTCAGGAGCAATTCCTGTACCCGTATCAGCAACCGCAATCAGAACGTACTGCCCTACCCGAGCATCCAGGTTCATCTGGGCGAAGATTTCATTCGCCTCAAAATTTGCAACAGCAAGTGTCAGAGTACCGCCATCGGGCATGGCATCACGAGCGTTGAGACAAAGATTCATCAATAACTGATGTAATTGAGTGGCATCAGCAGACACCTGGCTGAGAAATTGTACTGGAATAGCTTCACGAACTGTAATGGACTTAGGGAAGGTTTGCCGAACAACTTTGATGACTTCTTGCAACAGCGGAGCAACCTCGACTAGCGTTCGTTCTCCTCCGGAACCCCTGGTAAATGTGAGGATTTGCCGCACCATATTTGCACCTCGTTTGGCACTATCTTCTACGATCTGTAACATTTCCTGCGATCGCGCAGTCAACTCGGACTGCTGCAATCGCAACAACTGAGAAATTGCCAGAATCGGCGTTAAAACATTGTTGAGATCGTGAGCGATGCCACTGGCAAGAGTACCGACGCTTTCTAACCGTTGAGCGCGATAAAACTGGGCTTCCAGTTGTTTCTTTTCGGTAATATCGGTATCGACTGAGAGAATAAATTGGGGTCGATCGGCGGCATCTCGCATGAGTGTCCACCGGGCTTCTACAATCACCGTTTTGCCTGTTTTAGTAACTTTGTGTAGCTCACCCTGCCACTCTCCTTGAGCCAACAGCATTGGCATAATTTTGGGTATCTGGTCAGGATTGGATTGCAGTAAGTGATACGCTGTTTGCCCGATAGCTTCAGTTGCCAGCCAGCCATAGATCTGCTTTGCTCCTTGATTCCAGTAGAGAATGCGATGGTCTAAGTCCCTTACAAAAATGGCATCGGAGGTAATATCTAGTAACGCCGCTTGTTCTTGGATTTTTTGCTCTGCCAGTTTGCGATCGCTAATATCTCTGAACAAAATCCCCACTCGGCGCTGCTCTGGCTCTCCTACTCGGTAGGCATACACATCGTACCAGCGGTTTAATGCTCTCGCCTCATTCTCAAACCGCAGGGGTTCCCCCGTCATGGCGATTCTGCCGTAAATTTCAAACCAATGTTGCTCGTGCTCCGGCAGCATTTCCAGGATGCGCTTACCCACTGCCTGCCTCAATCCCGTTTGTGGTTCAAACCTGGGATTCACTTCTAAAAAGCGATAATCGATTGGCGTGTCGTTTTCATCAAACAACATTTCGACGGTACAAAAGCCTTCATCGATCGACTCAAACAGCGTGCGATACCGTTCCTCCGATTCGCGCAAGACTGCTTCGGCTGCAATTTGCTCGGTGACATTTCTGAAATAAACACTGATGCCGTTTGGGGCAGGGTAGGTGCGAACTTCGTACCAGCGATCGTGATCCGGGTAATACTGGGTTAATGAGCCAGCGACGCGATCGTGCATCGCACCCCTGTAAATGTGTTCAAATTCGCTGCTAATTAGTCCGGGATATTCTTCCCATAGGTTCTTGCCAACTAAATCGCTTAGAGTGCGATCGAGCAAGGCTTCGACAGAGGGATTCAGGTAGGTGAACTGCCAGTTTTCATTCAGGGCAAAGAATGCCTCATGAATGCTCTCTAGAATATTGCGAGTCTGCTCCTCATTTTGGCGCAAAGCGGCTTCAGCGCGCGCCCGTTCGACTGCTGCCCAGGTGCGCTCTGCGGTTTCTTCAACCAGCTTGACCTCGGTTTCAGTCCACTGGCGCGGTGTAGATTGATGCACCGCCAGCATGGCGACAAACTGATTATTTTTTATCAGTGGTACATCAATGTGTGCTGCAATCTCAAGTTCGCGGTAGTTCGCCTTCTCGGCATCGTTATATTTTGGATTATCGGGGATATTGGTGACGATCTGGGTTTTTCCGGCTTGATGATCGGCAGTGAGGTTGCGTCGGTAGTCTTCAAAACGGTATCTCCCACTCATCTCTGCCACACCATTGGTGTAGTTGCGATGAATGATCGCCTCTTCACCATTTGACACGACCTCAAAGTAAATGACCCGAGTTGCCCGCAAAGATTCACCCAAAGTGCGAGCGGCGATCGCTAGAATGTCTGAAGCATCCGTGAGCGGGCGCAGTGCGTCAGTCAGAGAAACCCGAAACGCATCCAATTCGGCAGTTCGTCGCAAGATTTCTTCTGCCCGTTTGCGATCGGTGATGTCTCGGAAGACAACGGCAACGCGACACAGCGATGCGTCACCGACACGCGCCGCTTCAACCTCAAACCAACGGTCAAATGCGGGCGAGTGCTGCTCGATTCGCTCAGATTTCCCTGTGGCGATAATTCGGGCATAAAGATCGTTCCAAACTCGTTCGAGTCCCGGCATCAGTTCGCTCGCCAAGCTGCCTGAAGCATCGCTTAAATTGGTGTGTCTTTCAAACGCTGGATTCGCTTGGAGAAACCGATGGTCGATAGGCTGCCCGTCTTCGTCATACAGCACTTCGACGGTGCAAAAGCCTTCGCTCATCTCGTTGAATAGCGATCGATATTTTTCCTCCGACTCGCTCACTCTGGCTTCGGCTAGTTTGCGATCGCTAATATCGCGATAGTAAATGCCTAAGCCTATTTCCGATGGGTAACCATGAATTTCAAACCAGTTCCCGGTTGGCTCATAAAATATTTCTAGATGGATCGGCACCTGTTCTGCCATAGCGCGGCGATATTCCTGCTCTAGGGGCTGTCCGAGCGTCCAGGAAAACAACTCCCAGTGAGATTTTCCGAGGATGGCATCGGGTTCTAGACCTGTCAGTTGGCATACTGTCTGGATGGAGGTGGCATTGGCATAGACAACGCGCCATTCCCGATCTAATAGGGCATAGGCATCGGTCATGCTTTCCCAAATTGCGATCGTTCGTTGATGAGCTTCGTGCAGTTCCGCTTCAGCTTGTTTGCGATCGCTAATGTCCAGCACTGAGCCAACATATCCGTTGAACTGACCGTCAGTGTCAAACCAGGGACT
>JBOFTL010000273.1:0-6510 GCA_051652045.1 Microcoleus sp.
CCCACTTTTGGGAAACAGCGCAACTCTTTTCTCCCCCTCTCCCCTTCTTTAAGAATAAGTGTCAATAATTTGCTGTCGGGGTCGATCGGGCTATGATGGACGGTTGGGAACCTTTCAGAATTTAAATGCTAAACACAAATACAATAATTTCCAGCCTGCTGTTATTTATCCCAGTTTCGATCGCCGGACACTTTCTCGGCTGGGAATCCTCAGTAATCTTCATCACTTCGGCCATAGCCATCATCCCCCTAGCCGCTTGGATGGGCACCGCTACCGAAGAAATCGCCGTCGTCCTCGGCCCCAATTTGGGGGGATTGCTGAATGCTACTTTCGGAAACGCCACGGAATTGATTATCGGCATCGTCGCCCTAAATGCCGGATTGATTAATGTTGTCAAAGCCAGCATCACCGGTTCGATTATCGGCAACTTGCTGCTAGTTATGGGACTTGCCATGCTGTTAGGTGGCTTGCGTTACAAAGAACAAGAATTCCAGCCGATAGTCGCCCGCTTGAACGCTTCGGCAATGAATTTAGCTGTGATTGCTATCTTGGTGCCGACTGCAGTTGATGTCACATCGAGAGGCATCGATCCTGACACGATGCAAAAACTCTCTAGTGCCGTAGCTGTAGTGCTGATTGGAGTTTACGTGCTGACACTGCTGTTTTCGATGAAAACCCACACCTATCTCTATGATGCAGGGGTGGCAGAAACAGAAATGCTCGAAGAATTAGCCGAAAGTAACTTAGCACCAGAAAGTTCCGAACATAAAGTCAACCTGCCACTGTGGATTGCGGTGTTGTTGGGCTGTACTTTGATGGTGGCGGTAGAGTCGGAACTGTTGGTGGGTACGTTGGAAGAAGCTACCGAACGTTTGGGAATTAGTGCACTGTTTACCGGGGTGATTTTAGTGCCGATTATTGGTAATGCGGCCGAACACGCAACAGCGGTTACAGTGGCGATGAAAAATAAGATGGATTTGTCAGTTTCTGTAGCCGTGGGTTCGAGTTTGCAAATTGCTTTGTTTGTAGCCCCGGTGTTAGTGTTGGCAGGTTTTGTTTTGGGAAAACCGATGGATTTGGATTTCAATCCATTTGAGCTCGTAGCAGTTGCGGTGTCGGTATTGATTGCCAATTCAATCAGTTCTGATGGTAAGTCTAATTGGCTTGAAGGTATTTTGCTGTTGGCGGCTTATGCAGTTTTGGGATTAGCTTTTTATTTCCATCCGATAGTCGATGGACTTGCTTAGGCTTTAGGTTGTAGGTTGTAGGTTTTAGGTTTTAGGTTTTAGGTTTTAGGTTTTAGGTTGAAGACTGATTCCCCTACCACCGACCACCTGGCGCCTACCACCTACCGTCTACTACCTACTACCTACTGCCTATTTCTTCCTTCTTTCTTCTGAGAACTGGCAAAATGAAAGATATTGCTAAAGTGCGAAGGTAAAGAAAGATGTCAGCACGACTGTTACTTGTAGATGATGAACCTGGTTTGCGGGAAGCGGTGCAAGCTTATTTGGAAGATAGTGATTTTGCGGTTGAGGTTGCTAGTAACGGTCGTGAAGGCTGGGAACGCTTGCAACAATACCATCCCGATCTGGTGATTTCAGATATTATGATGCCGCAGGTGGATGGTTATCAGTTTCTCAAACAAATGCGCGAAGATCCCAGGTACAAGGCTTTGCCGGTAGTATTTTTGACGGCCAAGGGAATGACGGGCGATCGCATTCAAGGCTATCAGGCGGGCTGCGATGCTTATCTTTCTAAGCCTTTCGATCCGGATGAATTGGTGGCAATAGTCACTAATTTGCTGGCGCGGCGGGCTGCTGCTAAGGAAACAGGGGACAATAATGCCGAAAGTCCCGATATTGCTGCTTTGGCGGATCAGATGGCGAGAATTGAGTCTTTGCTCAGCGGCCGGAGTTCGATCGCCCAAAGTGCTTCTCCGATTAAGATTGATTTGACTCCCCGAGAACAAAGCGTTTTGGATCTGGTGGCTCAGGGTTTGATGAATAAGGAAATTGCTCGCCGTCTGGAAACTAGCGTCCGCAACGTGGAGAAGTATGTCAGCCGTTTATTTAGCAAGACTGGTACTAACAGCCGGACTGAGTTGGTTCGCTACGCTCTCGAACACGGTCTAACTAAGTAGCGATCGGGTTTTTGAGGCTCCAGAAATATTATCAGTGGAACCGTTATCTGATATTATTTTTCGACCTTAGTGCTTGCTTATCGCGATAAATCCATGCCCAACCAGAATTCAGACGATCGCCCCAACAGCCCCAAAAAACCCTCGAACCTCTCTCAGGAACAGTACGATCGTCTAAGAGGAGAAATCGCCGCTCCTTATCGACTTCTGCGACAGTTTTTCTACCTCGCTTGCGGGGCTTCTGGTTTTATCGGTGGCGTGGTTTTCCTCGCTCAACTTGTCGCAGGTCGGGAAGTTGGCTCGGCTTTGCCCAATTTTGCCCTCCAAGTCGGGGTTGTGGCTTTGATGGTGTGGCTGTTCCGCTGGGAACAGCGGGCTGCAGCGCGCTCCCGCAAGTAACAAAAATTTTACACCCCGCAACAAAAGTATACATTCAGCAAGGAAAAGTAAAGAATATAAAGAAATTATTACGAAAACCTAGTGTGCGATCGTTCCCTGTCATGATTTAAATGTGATTTCAATCGGGGTCAGCCAATATACAGACCCTAACCATAAATCGCTTTTAATCCGTTCAAATGGGGTCAGCTTTTATAAAGACCCTAAAAATAACAACCAAATTAAGCTCAGCGCCAGCCTTCACTTATAGAAGAACTGGCGCTAAGCATTTTGGTGGCTGCGGTTAGAAATGGTAGCTCAAAAATCCAGATTGCGGTTGCATTCGATCGAACTCTTCCTTAATCGCATCGCACCCGTTCTCTGCTGACACCCGCACCTGAGCTAAGTTGGCACGGTCGATTGACTGCCCGCACGCGAGCTAGGACGCTTAACTGCTAGGATTGACTGGCTGTCAACTGTCAATTGTCAACTGTCAATTGTTAACTGTTATTTGCCCATATCGCGCTTCATCCGATCGAGCTCTTCGTCAGCTTCCCAGCGCTGAAACTTTTGTTCTAAAGGATCTGCCGCCTTAACACTGGCGTAATTCACACTTTGATTCCAACCTTTAGTATCCCAATTCTGCTCTTTCTGAGTATTTGCCTTAACATTGGCAGTAGCTGCGACTTCCGCTGCTTTAGCTCGAACTTCCTTCCGGCGTACTTGAATTTGGCGGTACAATTCTTTAGCTTTCTCAATCCGTTCTTTGCAGCCCTGCATTTGCCCCCATTTCTGATTTCCCTGACGCAGTAAAGCTGCTTGCCTTTCTTGAGCTGCTTGAGCGAGATCGAGTCTTTGAGCTGCTTTAGCTTTGTTAACGCGATCGTTCCACCGTTGGATTTCTTGAGCTGTTGACAAAATCTCGTCTTGCAATTGTTTCTCTTGTTTTTGGATTTGGAGAATCAAGCGCAGGGTATCATCTTCTTGTTCCTTCAACTGTTCTTCAATTGCTTGCAATTCCAAGTGGGGATTGCTGCGCATGAATTCTTCTAATTTAGTTTCGAGAAACCGACTGAAGTCGTCAAATAATCCCATTTTTATTAGTCCTATTTTATTAGTTATATTGTGTTCGATCGATTACCAGTCATAAAAACTGTTTGTAGTGCGGACTTAAGTCCGCAACAGCCTCCGGACTTAAGTCCACACTACGAACTAACTTTATTATTGCGGTCAACAGACCGATCGCGATCTTATTAGCTATTATACTAAATCTGGGTTAGCCATCCCCATGATAAATCTTTCGTTTAGAGCCAGAGTCTCTGCGATTGTTTCACTTCGTTCACAATGACAATAAAGGGGGTAAGTAACCCGGATTTAGTATTACTTGTTAGTTGAGTGTAACAGTTGACAGTTGGCTAACAGTCTGGTAATCGTCAACGATCGACTATCAATTATCAACTATCAACTATCAACTATCAACGATCGACTATCAACGATCGACTAATTAAAATTTCTGACCCACAAAAACCGATCGCACGTCTCCTCCCTTGCGGATTACGGCTTCTTGATTTTTGATTTCTGCCAGAGTCCAGCCGCTAGCACCGATGCTTTCACCCACATAAATTCTGCGGGCTACACCATCGATTTCAAACAGAGCGGCCGATCGATCGCCCAATTCCAAAATCCCCACCAAGGTATGGGCGGCAGTCGGGGCACTGCTGGCAGGCGGTGCGGCGGGCGCTGCGGCGGGCTGCGGTGCTGCTGGTGCCGGATCGGCAGCAGGTGCCTGCGACGACTCAGTTTCGCGAGCCAAAATTCTCGGCTGCGGGGCTTCCGATGTGGAAGGGGAGGCTGCGGCGGGAGATTGGGCTGGGGTTCCGGCAGAGGCGATCGCGCGACCTGATGATTGGGTGGTGGGAGAGGGAGAAACTGAGGTGGTTTGAGTCGGAGTTGCAGTCTGTACCGGGGCCTGTCCTGGGGCTTGTGCCGGGGCCTGTGCTGGGGGCAGGATTACTACTTGCGGTGCTGGAGCTCCCGGTTGAGTGGCGGCTTGTTCGATCGCGTCGGCAATCCGGTTGACGGCACTGGAAAGGCCGGCATTTGCTGGAGGCGCGCCGGAAATTTGAATGTTGGGCAGCGATCCTGGAGCGACAGATCCGGGAACTCCGGGTAGTTGCGGGTTAACCTGAGCGGGTTTTCTCTGTTCGATCGCCTCTAGGGAACGCTGGACGTATTCGACAAATTCGGTATCTGGTTGTGCTTTGGCCGCTTCTGTCGTTGTGGCACTTGTAGCTGCGACTTCAGGCAAGCGGACGAGTCCCGATCGACTTGCCAGCCACAGCCCCAACACCAGCAGTAGGGAGCCAAAAGCTGCTCCCAACAGCATTTTGTCGAAGGATTGTTTTGACTGATGTTTTTGGGTAGTTTCGAGGGCGACTTGGCGGGCGATCGCTTCTACATCTTTTGCTGGGGCTGCTGTTAGTGCGGGCTGGGAGAGGATGATTTGAGGTACGGATATTTGTTTGAGGGCGACAAATTCCGGCTGGCCTGACTCGGCTAGCATTCCTCTTTCATCAAAGGCTCGATCGACCCCTGCAAACAGTTCGTCCATGAGGCGATCGGCGTAGGATTCTACTGCCACAGCTTCGACCGGTACTGCTTCAACAACGGTTGTGGTGGTGGCTGTCGGTTCTTCTGTGGGTTCCAAAGCCATCTGTTGGGCGATTACATTCTGAGGCATAGTTGTTCCTGGTTAGCGCTGCTCGACATTCTTGAGAATTTTAATTTCCGACTGTTACAGGTAATTTTAAACTTTACCAATTCTGTCTCAAACAGGTGAATTGTATCTCACTGATAGCAAAATTTTGAGTTAACGGCAAACCGAATCGCCCTGTTAACTGATGTTTTTGCGACTTGCTGAGTTTGGGGCGGTGATTTGGGCGATCGGTCTGATTTTGATGTATATGCAGGTTTTGCGGTTTTTGTCAAGAATCTTGTGGGGGCGATCGGCTTTTTGACACAAAACTTTATTTTACCGTTGCTGGTAATTTTTGCGGTTTTAGCTGGATCGGATGTAGGTTCTATTTTTACCATCCAAGGGACTCGATCGAATATATCATTCCATCCTGTAATTGGTAAAGCAAACTTCAATCGGAGAACGCCTATTTTGTCATCCCTAAACTGGGATTAAAACCCCATTTATGATTTTATATGAAGCTCCCAACCAAGGCTTAGAAAAATTTTTCTGGATGCGATCGGGCATAGAGGTTTTACAATCTGTTTCATTTTTAATTTAAATAGCTTGAAAGATGTTGACAATAAATTCAATAAATCATACAATTGAATTGTGGGTCAGGCTGAAGCGTTCTAAAATAATATATATAAAACTGAGCAGTCCAGCGATCCCAAAAAGATAATTTGTTGTTTCAGTGGTAAAGTCATTTTATGGCTAGCATCAAAACAGGTATCGAGTGGACCGATCGCACGTGGAATCCCACAACTGGTTGCGATAAAATCAGTCCAGGCTGCACTCATTGTTATGCAGAAGCATTAACAAAGCGATTCCATACTAATTTTCCTCACGGGTTTACTTTAACGGAATATCAAGAGCGTTTGAATGAACCTAAGCGTTGGCGGCAACCCAGTCGCATTTTTGTTAACTCAATGAGCGATTTGTTTCATAAAGATGTTTCTCTGGAATTCTTGAAACAAGTTTTTGAGGTAATGCGCGAAACTCCTCACCATATTTATCAAATTCTGACCAAACGACACGAACGTTTATTAGAGTTAGCCCCTCAACTCGATTGGTCTGATAATATTTGGATGGGGGTATCTGTGGAAAATCAAAACTACGTTCATCGCGTAGATTATTTGCGACAAGTCAATGCAAAAGTACGCTTTTTATCCTGCGAACCACTTTTAGGGCCTTTGCAACTCAATTTAACAGATATTAACTGGGTAATTGTTGGGGGAGAATCGGGGCCAAAATACCGCCT
>JBOFTL010000274.1:0-1338 GCA_051652045.1 Microcoleus sp.
ATCCCACACTAACCGAGGCGGTATAGTGTGGGGATTCCCGTCTGTTTAGCTAACTAAGCTCTTTGACTCGATGAAGTGTTGGAAGTCGCGCCACAACCGTACAGTATTTCACATGATATTTCATTCGATCGCAAACAATAACACCGCGCTCACCCTTAGCCTGAATATGGGCGATCCGAAGCAAAGCCGTGGAACAGCACAACCAGCAAACCTAAAATCTTTTCCTCTAAAAACTGTCGGTCAAGACCGAATGCAGATACAATTCAAACTGCACAAAGGCAAGCTCGATCTGAGCAGTTAGATACTGCGATCGAATCCACGTCTCAACTTTGAGCTCGCCACCACTCGGTTGAGAATCTCTGCGCGTTTATGCCGGGGAATGCGTCAATTTTAGGTGACAAGTGGGGCAGGTCGCGTACCTCACTATAAAACGCCGTAGAGGGAAACGATTGGAGTACCTTAAAGGAAGATCTCGATATCCTTGACCGGACTCAGATGCCTACAACATACTGCTTGCGGTTGGTGTAGGAGCGTCACTGATTTCACTCAATTACTCGCTATGCCGAAAGTTCTAGTATCCGATCCGATCGACCAAGCCGGACTTGATATCCTATCTCAAGTCGCTCAGGTTGACATAAAAACAGGTTTGCCAGCAGCAGAACTGGTAAGAATTATTCCAGATTACGACGCTTTAATGATCCGTTCTGGCACCCAAGTTACCAAAGACATTATCGAAGCAGGAAATTCCCTGAAAATTATTGGTAGAGCCGGCGTTGGAGTAGACAATGTAGATGTACCCGCTGCTACCCGTAAAGGAATTGTAGTAGTCAATTCTCCAGAAGGCAATACGATCGCCGCAGCAGAACACGCCATTGCCATGATGCTCTCAATGTCCCGTCACATCCCGGAAGCCAGCGCATCCGTCAAAAGTGGTAAATGGGAACGAAATCGCTTCATGGGCGTAGAAGTCTACAAAAAAACCCTCGGCATCGTCGGCTTGGGCAAAATCGGCTCCCACTTAGCCGCGGCCGCTAAAGCAATGGGCATGAAATTGTTGGCCTACGATCCCTTTATTTCCACCGAAAGAGCGGATCAGTTGGGCTGCCGCCTTGTAGAACTCGATTTGCTGATGCGCGAATCCGACTACATTTCCCTACACATCCCCAAAACCCCGGAAACCCTGCACCTGATTAACGCTGAATCCCTGGCAAAAATGAAGCCCACGGCCCGGATTATCAACTGTGCCAGAGGTGGCATCATCGACGAAGCAGCCCTTGCAGCAGCGATCGAAGAAGGGAAGATTGCCGGTGCGGCTTTAGATGTTTACGAACACGAACC
>JBOFTL010000275.1:0-1570 GCA_051652045.1 Microcoleus sp.
GGTGTGGGGATTGGTGAGGGTCGATCGCGCGTTTCGGTTTTGGTGGGGAGAGAAGGGCGATCGACTTTTTCTGCTGTTTCCGGTGCGGGCGGGCGATTGACTAAAATCCGCGCGATCGCCACAAATCCCGCTACTAAAGCCGCGATCGCTGCTAACCCCAAAATCAACCAAATTTTGTCATTGCGTCGATCGGGGGCGATCGCGGCGGGCGCAGTTCGCGAATTTGCAGGCGACTGCGGCCCGTGCCCCGGAATCACCGCCACCGTCGGCCCGGTATTTTCCGACTGCTGGCCTGACAGCAGCATCAGCCACTCAGCGATACTAGCGGGGCGATCTCGAGCTTCTATCGCCATCCCCCGCATGACTGCTTGACTGACGATCGGACTTACTTGAGGCTGCAAATCGCGGGGTGCGGGCAGGGGCTGGCTGGTGCGGAAGACAGCAGGTACGGGTACTTGGGCTGTCAGCAAGGTGTAAAGCGTCGCCGCCAAACCGTAAACATCCGTTGCGGGCGTGTATCTTCCTTGGGCTAAATACTGTTCTGCAGGTGCGTAGCCGTCGGACACCATATTAGTATGAGTTTGAGTTGCACCGGGAGTAAATTCGCGGGCGATGCCGAAGTCAATTAACACGACTTCTTGAGTGTTTTGGCGCAAAATAATGTTTTGCGGCTTAACATCTCGATGCAGCAAACCGTTTTGATGAACTGCTTGCAAAGCAGCCCCAATTTGCCGGATGTAATGAATCGCCGTCGCTTCCGGTAGCGGGCGATTTGCACCTACAATATCTGCCAAATTTTGACCGGGAATGTAATCCATTACCATGTAGGGCTGGCCGTCTTCGACAAAGAAATCGCTAACGCGGACGATATTCGGATGGACGCACAAAGCCAGCCGCCTTGCTTCATCTTGAAACTTGCGATCGAACTCGGCAAAATTGGGATGCCGCCGCAGAGATTCATTGAGAGTTTTAATAACTACAGGCTGTCCTAAATAGCGGTGAGTTGCCCGGAAAGTAATTCCAAAGCCGCCTCTGCCTAATTCTTGTTCGATGGTGTATTTGCCACCTTGTAAGCTTTTGCCGATTAGCACATCCATAGGTTCGGGCGATCGCGTAGCAGATAATATTGCTGATTATGGCACGTTATAGAATCCATTTGAAACCTTCCTGGACCTATGTGTAGTAGGGTGCGCACTGCGCACCTTACTGAGATTTAAAAGTATAAAGTAGTAGGCTGCGCACCTACTCTGCTTACATCTGAAAGTAGTAGGGTGCGCAGTGCGCACCTCACCCATATATATAGTGTGTCAAACTGTTCTGTATATTTACGGTTGCAGGCGACTTAGTAATTAGGATAGTTTATTTTTATCTTATTATAAAGTAGCTTGAATGAATATTCCAGAAAAGAACCAACTAAATCCTAACCCTCAGAACCAACTCCCCAAATGGATTTTTTTACTTGGGATAGCTGGCATATTATCCATATTAACTATTGGTTGCATTTTATTTCTCTCAAAATACAACATATCCGATCGCATGAATCTTCCATTAAAGGAATTTTCAAAGAGTG
>JBOFTL010000276.1:0-1877 GCA_051652045.1 Microcoleus sp.
CAATTAATCCATTTGGCCCATAAATATTATTGTAATTTTTGGCATTTTTCCATTGTTTTTCAATAAAATTAATTTCTTCTTCCGAGAATTCTTTGTCTGGTTGAATTACGTGATTATCTCCAAATCTAGACTCTCCCGAAAGAAAAAGAGTATTTCTATGAGCCCTTTTTACTATTCTCGCAATTGAATCTAAAATCTCCTTTTTGTTGGTTACTGGAGGTTTGTCAATAAACTGGACCCCATTCAAAACCATCATAAGATCTTTTGGTTTTCGATCAATTGTAAAATTGGTCAATATCTTATGAATTGAATATGATCGCTGCACCAAAATTCCAAGCAGCAAAACAGCAGCTAGAATCGGAATACTTTTGATGCTATAACGGAATTTTGGCATATATTACCATTGTGTAAAGGCGACAAATCCCCAAAAGTTTATAGCTCGTAACAGAAGAATCTTTGATTGTTATGGCTCGATTGAACAATCATTCGCACATAATAAGTACGATTATTAGTTCTGTCTGTAATATACGTTTCTTGCATGTTCTCAATATTATTGTAAGTCCATCCTGTTGAGCCAACTAAAAATGTACTTGAGGTGTTTATTGTGGTACCAATATTTGAAACTTGACCATCCCAACTATTTGAAGTTGTAGTATTTACAACAATCGTTCCAGATGCACTCCTGAGTCTCATGCTGGCATTGCCACTGTCAGTGACACTTACGGAAATTGTCCCGTAAGTCACCCAAGTTCCTCTATTCCCTGCTGTAAGCCATTGAGGGGTTTGGCGAACAGCATAAGGCGCTTCAACCCATTGCCAGACTCCATCCGCGTTAGAAACAAAATGTAGCGATCGATTTGTCGGGATACTGATTGGCCCCGCCATGTCAGTATTTAAAGCTCGTAAAGAATATGTAAGAGTTGCCTCGTTCCGAACGGTTAGTACTTGTCCTGCTCTTGCCGCTAAAGGTAGCTCAACCTCTCCATCCCAGTTGCCGTTATAAGTACAAAAATCTGTGACAGTAGCCGGGGGCCTAGATACTCCTCCAGTGCGAGTAACCCCTGCCGCGTTCGGAGAATAGGCCGTAGAAGCTGTTGAATTGATTGGGATATTTGACAGTGTAGGATTAGAAACTCTTATTGCAAAGGTAACCGTCAGAACGATGTTTCCTGCGTTGTCAGGAGCCAACTCTACAAACCCGTTACCGTTTTGACTAAGAACGATCGCATTGGTGGCTGTCACCGATTGCACTTGCTGTCCAGTGGGAACAGTGACGGAGATGCTTGCAGCCCTTGTTGCGTCGATTAAAGCAGATGCGGCATTGTTGACATTTATGGTCGCACCGCCCACGGAATTGACGGCGGTTATAGTTCTTCTCCAAACAGTTTGGGTGGCAGTGATAACCGGATCGGCCCCATTTGGAATTACATCAACGTAAGCTGCCCCACCGCGTCCGCCATCAACCAAGACTACAGTAGCGCCACCCGTTACGCTTAGTCCTGACTGAAGTACTTCGCTGCCTGCTGTAATTCCAGTAATGGCGATCGTGCTTACAGTTCCATCTCGACCAACCGTGCCTGTTATTCCATTTCCGCTAATTGTTCTCGGAGTAAATGCCGTAGTCAGATTTGGCGCAACAAAACCACGCCCTGTGTCAAAAAACGAAGAAACTTTGATTTCAGTGTGGTCTTGTGCCCAATAAATATCAGTTGCACCAGTCCCCGACCCAACCCAGTTAATGCGATCGCCAGCAGTGGCATCGATTACAACGGCAGAATACCCCATTCGAGAATTTATATTGAGGATATTTCCATAGTCTCGAATGGTCGTACCCGCAGAATTCTTGTGTCGGAGAACAATACGCTGATCGCCCGACC